>NZ_JBHVBO010000178.1:0-8533 GCF_042668085.1 Isoptericola sp. NPDC057391
GTTTCGTGTCGAAACCGGGCCACGAGCCCACCCACAACGCTGGACGAGTCAGGAGTGCGGCACCGTCGCGGTGATGAGGGTGCCGTCGTCGCGGCGGTTGCCGGACAGCGCGCGCAGGCTGGGCCGGCCGGGCCGCACCGGGCCCTGCCCGTCGAGGGCGACGACGACCGGCTCGCCCGCGGTGACGGCGACCTGCTCGCCGCGCACGAGGACCTTCGCGCCGTCCCCCGTCTCGGCGACGAGCTCCAGCTCGGCCGGCCGCACGGTGACGCGCAGCCGCGAGCCCTGCCAGGCGACCCGGAAGGTCAGCGCGTCCCAGCCCTGCGGCAGGCGCGGGTCGAACGACAGCACGCCGTCGTGGTCGCGCATGCCGCCGAAGCCGAACGCGAGCGCCGACCAGGTGCCGCCCGCGGAGGCGACGTGCACGCCGTCGGCCGCGTTGTCGTGCAGGTTCGCCAGGTCCACGAGCAACGAGGACACGAAGTACTCGAGCGCCAGCTCGTGGTACCCGACCTCGGCCGCGACGATCGACTGCACGACGCCGGACAGCGTCGAGTCGCCGGTGGTCAGCGGGTCGTAGTACTCGAAGTCGGCCAGCTTCTGCTCCGCCGAGAAGTGCTGCCCCTGCAGGAACAGCGCCAGCACCACGTCCGCCTGCTTGAGCACCTGGTACCGGTAGATCACCAGCGGGTGGTAGTGCAGCAGCAGCGGCCGCTTGGTCACCGGCGTCGCGGCCAGGTCCCAGATCTCCCGCTCGAGGAAGTGGGAGTCCTGCGGGTGGATGCCGATGCCGTCCGCGTACGGGATGGACATGTGGTCCGCGGCGCGGGTCCACTCGGTGGTCTCGTGCACGCCCAGGGACAGGCGGTCCGCGAGGCGCCGGTAGTCCTCCGGGAACTCCTCGCGCATCTTCTCGACGACGAACGCCGCGGCCCGCAGGTTGAACCGCGCCATGACGTTGGTGAACAGGTTGTCGTTCACCACGGTCGTGTACTCGTCGGGGCCGGTGACACCGTGGATGTGGAAGTTGTCGTCGCCGTTGGCGCGCCAGAAGCCGAGGTCCTCCCACATGCGCGCCGTCTCGACGAGGACGTCCACCGCCTCCCGGCGCAGGAAGTCCGTGTCGCCCGTGGCCCGCACGTACTGCACCAGGGCGAAGCTGATGTCCGCGTCGATGTGGTACTGCGCGGTGCCGGCCGCGTAGTACGCGGACGCCTCCTCGCCGTTGATCGTGCGCCACGGGAACAGGGCGCCCTTCTGCGACAGCTCCTTGGCGCGGCGCCGCGCGGCGTCGAGCATCTGGTAGCGGAACCGCAGGGCGTTGCGGGCGTACCGCGGGCTCGTGTACGTGAGGAACGGGAGCACGTAGACCTCCGTGTCCCAGAAGTAGTGCCCCGAGTACCCGCTGCCGGTGAGGCCCTTGGCGGGCACGCCGGAGCCCTCCGCCCGCGCGGTCGCCTGGGCGAGCTGGAAGAGGTTCCACCGCACCGCCTGCTGGATCTCCGGGCGCCCCTCGATCTCGACGTCCGACCGGGCCCAGAAGTCGTCCAGCCACGTGCGCTGGTGCGTGAACTGCTCCTCGATGCCGCCGGCGCGCACCCGGTCCAGGGTGCGGCGGCACCGGTCGACGAGCTCGCGCGTCGGCACGCCGCGCGATGTGTGGTACGTGACGACCTTGGTGAGGCGGATCGTGTGCCCCGCCTTCGCGTCGACGCGGAACACGTGCTTGGCGAGGTCGTCGTCGACCTGCGTGCGCACGTCCCACTCGTCCACGGTCTCGAGGCGGTGGTCGGCCGCGACGGCGAGCGTCATGCCCGAGTTGGTGCACCGGTACGACAGGACGAGCCGCTCGTCGTCGCCCCAGCGGGTCTGCGGCTGCAGCACCCGGCCGGCGAACGCCTCCGCCTTGCGCGGGTCGAAGCCCTCCCCCAGCGACGCGGCGGGCACGTGGTACTCGTCCTGCCCGTCCTGCCGGTTGAGGATCTGCGACGAGATCGCCACGGGCCCGTCGGCGTCCAGCAGCGTGACCTCGAACGTCATGACGCCCAGGTGCCGCTCGACGAACGACACCATGCGCTGCGAGGCCACCTTGACCCGCTTGCCCGACGGCGTGCGCCACAGGATCTCGCGGCGCAGCACGCCGTCGCGCAGGTCGAGCGCGCGCTCGTAGTCGACGAGGTCCGCGACCGGCAGCAGCAGCGGCTCGTCGTCCACGTACAGCCGGATCACCTTGGTGTCCGGCGCGTTGACGATGGTCTGGCCCACCTTCGCAAAGCCGTACGCCTCCTCCGCGTGCCGGATGGGCCACGTCTCGTGGAAGCCGTTGACGAACGTGCCGTGCGAGTGGGACTCGCGCCCCTCCTCGACGTTGCCGCGCATCCCGAGGTAGCCGTTGCCCACCGCGAAGAGCGACTCGGTGACCCCGAGGTCCTCCGCGGAGAACTCGGCCTCCACGAGGCGCCACGGCTCGGCCGGGAAGCGCAGGCGGTCCACGGAGCGCTGCTCGTCGGCGGTGCGGCGGATCATGCCTGCGCCCCGCGCGCGTCGTGCCGGTCGGCGGGCGCGTCCAGGACCGACGCGTCCAGCTCCCCCAGGTCGGCGACCACGCGGTCCGCGCCGTGCGCGGCCAGGGCCTGCGCCCCGACGCCGCGGTCGACGCCGAGCACCAGGCCGAACGGCCCGGCGGCACCGGCCTGTACCCCGGAGAGCGCGTCCTCGACGACGACGGCCTCGGCGGCCGGGACCCCGAGCAGCTCGGCGGCGCGGAGGTACGTGTCCGGCGCGGGCTTGCCCGCCAGGTGCTCGCGGGCGGCCACGTTCCCGTCCACGACGACGGGGAACCGCTCGGTCAGTCCGGCCGCGGCGAGCACGGCGGGCGTGTTGCGCGACGACGAGACGACCGCGACCTGCGCGCCGGCGGCGGTCACGGCGTCGAGGAAGCGCACCGAGCCCGGGTAGGGCGCGATGCCCTCCTCCTCGAACATCCGGTTGACGATCAGGTCCTTGCGGTTGCCGAGCGCGCACACGGTGTCCTCCCCGGGCGCGTCGTCGGCGGTCCCGCGCGGCAGGTCGACGCCGCGCGAGGCGAGGAACGTCGCCACGCCGTCGTACCGCGGCTTGCCGTCGATGTGCGCGAAGTAGTCCGCGGACGTGTACGGCGCGAGGCCGTGGGCCTCGCACCAGGGCGCGAACAGGCGTTCCCACGCCCGCATGTGCACCTCGGCGGTCGGGGTGAGCACTCCGTCGAGGTCGAACAGCACGGCTCGGAGGCTGGTCACGGGCGTCCTTCGCGGGTCGGGGTCGGGTCGCGGGCACCGTGCCCCCTGCGGGCCGACGCCGAGGATCAGCCTACGCAGTCACCGGGGCGCTCCGGGAGCACGCGCCGCGCCCCGGCGAGATCTTCGCGGAACGGTCCCGCCGCCGTCCCGCCTCCGTCCCACCGCCGTCCCGTCTCGAGGACCGGCCGCCCCCCGCTCAGGCCGCCGCCCGCTCCGCGAGCGCCTCCGCCACCCGCCCGAGGTTCGCCAGCTCCGCGCGATGGGTGTCGACGTCCGCGAGGCGCCGGCGCGGCGCCGCGAGCAGCGTGACGTCCGCCAACCCGGCCGCGGGCAGCCCGATGCGGCGCCACGGCTCGGCAACCAGGCGGACCAGCTCCCCGAGCTGCGGGCCCGAGCACTGCGAGACGGTGGCGGGCGGCAGCCCGGCCCACAGCCCCATGCCCCGCTCGGCGGCGCGGGCGAGCAGCTCCCAGGCGCGCTCGTTCCAGCCCGTCGTCTCCCCGGCGCCGCCGACGTCGGCGAGGTCCAGCCCGACGGCGTCCGCCCCGGCGAGCGCGACGGGCGGCACGCCCACCCAGGTCGCGCCGAGGTGCACGACGACCCGCGCGCCGGCGTCGTGCGCGGCGTCGACGACGGGCCGCAGCCCCTCGACGACATCGTGCCCGGGCACCGCCCGCAGCCGGGAGTAGCCGGAGAAGCTGGGCAGCACGCCGGCGTGCACCTGGCCGAGCAGGGCCTCGGTGAGCTGCACGACCGGGGTCGCCCCGGGCACCTGGGCCCGCACGTCCGCCAGGTGCGAGCGCACCGCCTCGGCGAGCGCGAGGGACAGGTCGCGGCGGGCGCCGACGTCGGCCAGCACGCGGTCGCCGCGGGCCGACCACAGCTGCGCGGCGAGGGTCCACGGGCCCGTGAGCCCGACGGCGAGCGGGCCGTCGTACCCGACGGCCGCCACCGCCAGCGCCGACAGGTCCTCGCGCAGCAGGGACTCCGCGCGGCGCACGTCGACGCCTGGGTGGTCGGTCAGCTTCCAGCCGTGCGGGCCCAGCTCGACCGGCATCTCGGCCAGCAGCGACGCCGTCCGCCCGACGGCGTCGGCCCCCGGCCCGCGGCCGGAAAGCTGGGCGAGGAACGGCACGGCGTCGACGCCGGTGGGCAGCGACGCCAGGTCGTCCAGCACCGTCTGCTGCGCCACGAGCTCGTCGTGCGCGCCGCCGGGCCACGGGCCGTGCCCGGAGACCGCCGTCACCGGGCCGCCCTCGCGCCCGGCGCCGGCGCCGGCGCGCGGGTCGTCGCAGGTTTCACCACCACGTCACCTCCTGCGCCGCGTCACGTCGCGGCGGCTCGCTGCTCTCGAAGGATAGGAGCGGCCGTCACAGGCGCTCACCGGGAGCACCGTAACGGCCGGACGAAGGAGTCCCGATGTCCGTGATCCTCGACCAGGCGCCCGCGTCACCCGCGGCGCCGGTCTCCGCGCCGCCCGCGGCGCTCCCGGCCCACCTGCCCTCCGCCGCCCGCGCCGTCGCCACCCGCGTGCACGCCAACGCCATGCCGTCGGGCGCGGAGGCGGTGCTGCGGCGCCAGCTCGCGCCCGGCTTCCGCAACCACGACGTGCTGCCGGGCTGCGCCGGCGGCCCCGACGCGCTCGTCGCCACCATGCACTGGTTCCACGACGCGTTCGACGAGCAGCGCGTCGAGGTGCTGCACGCCGTCACCGAGGGCGACCTGGTGGCCCTGCACGTCGCGTTCAGCGCCCTGCACTCGGGGTTCTTCCTCGGCGTCGCGCCGTCGCACCGGCGCTTCACCGTGCGTGAGATGCACCTGGTCCGGGTGGCCGACGGCCTAGAGGCCGAGCACTGGGTGATGCGCGACCAGGTGTGGTGGGAGCACGAGCTGCGCCGCTGACCCGGGACCCCGGCCGGGGCACCGCGGCGCCGGCCGCGCGTGGGAGACTGCGCCCATGCGGATCACCGTGCGCAACGCCCGTTTCCAGCAGCTGCAGACGCTACTCACGAACCGCACCAAGCGGGGCCGCGCCGGGGAGTTCCTCGTCCAGGGCGTGCGGCCGATCACGATGGCCGTCGAGCACGGCTGGCAGGTGCGCACGCTGCTGCACGAGACGGACCGCCGGCTCTCGTCGTGGGCCCAGGAGCTGCTGCAGGCCACGGGCGCCGAGACGATCGCGATGTCCCCCGACCTGCTCGCCGAGCTCGCCGAGAAGGAGGAGGGCGCCAGCGAGCTGCTGGCGGTCGTCGCGATGCCCGACGACGACCTGGCCCGCATCCCGGTGGGCCCGTCGTTCCTGGGCGTCGTCTTCGACCGGCCCACCCAGCCGGGCAACGTCGGCGCCGTGGTGCGGTCCGCCGACGCGTTCGGCGCCGACGGGCTCGTCGTCACCGGCCACGCCGCCGACCCGTACGACCCGAAGTCGGTGCGCGCGTCGACCGGGTCCCTGTTCGCGCTGCCGGTCGTCCGGGCCGCCTCGCACGGCCAGGTCGTGGACTGGCTGGACGCGCAGCGGGCCGCGGGCACGCCGGTCACCGTCGTCGCGACCGACGAGGGCGGCAACGCCGCGCCCGCGGACGTCGACCTCACGGGCCCGGTGCTGCTCGCCGTCGGCAACGAGACCGCCGGCCTGTCGAAGGGGTGGCGCGAGGCCGCCGACGTCACGCTGGCGATCCCCATGGCCGGGTCGGCCAGCTCGCTGAACGCGTCCAACGCCGCGTCGATCGTGCTGTACGAGGCGCACCGGCAGCGCCTCGCGCGACCCTGAGGCCGCGCGGCGTCAGCCGCGCCAGGCCCGCGCGACGGTGCCCTGGCCGAGCACGCGCGTGCCGCGGTACACGACCAGCGACTGCCCGGCCGCGACCCCGCGCAGCGGGCGGCCGGTGAGCTCGACGTCCATCGCCGGGACGCCGTCCGCCGTCGTCGCGCGGACGCGGGCGGGCACGGGGGCGCCGTGGGCACGGACCTGCACCTCGACGTCGTCGAGCCACGCGCCGTCGGCGCGCTCCTGCGGGGCGGCGAGCCACACGGCCTTCCCGGCGCCGATCCGGTCGACGCTGAGCAGCTCGGCCGGGCCGACCACGACGGTGTTGGTCGACGTCTGCACGTCGACCACGTACCGCGCGCGCCCGTCGGCGGCGGGCCGGCCGAGGCCGAGGCCCTTGCGCTGCCCGACCGTGAACGCGTACGCGCCGTCGTGCTCGCCGACGACGGCGCCGTGGGTGTCGACGACCTCGCCCGGGCGCGACCCGAGCCGGTCGCGCAGGAAGCCGCGCGTGTCGCCGTCGGCCACGAAGCAGATGTCGTAGGAGTCCGGCTTGGCGCTCACGGACAGGCCGCGACGCTCGGCCTCCGCGCGCACCTCGGCCTTGGACGCGAAGCCGCCGAGCGGGAACATCGCGCGTGCCAGCCGCTCCGGGCCCATCACGGCCAGCACGTACGACTGGTCCTTCTCCTCGTTCGGCGACCGGTGCAGCTCGCGGGTCACCGTGCCGTCGGGGCCCTCGTGCGTCTCGATGCGCGCGTAGTGGCCGGTGGCGACGGCGTCGAACCCGAGGGCCGTGGCCTTGTCGAGGAGCGCCTCGAACTTGATGTGCTCGTTGCAGCGCACGCACGGGTTCGGGGTGCGGCCGGCCTCGTACTCCGCCAGGAAGTCCGCGACGACCGTCTCCTCGAACCTCTCCGAGAGGTCCCACACGTAGTACGGGATGCCGAGCACGTCCGCGGCACGACGCGCGTCGCCGGCGTCCTCGATGGAGCAACAGCCGCGCGAGCCGGTGCGGAACTGGTCGCGGTTGCGGCTCAGGGCCATGTGCACGCCCACGACGTCGTGGCCGGCCTCGACCGCGAGCGCCGCCGCCACGGCCGAGTCCACGCCGCCCGACATGGCGGCCAGCACCCTCATGCCGCACCCCCGGCCCGGGCCGGCGCGGACACGAGCCCGGCCGCGCGCGCCCGCTCGACGACCTGGGGCAGCGCGGCGACGAGGCGGTCGACGTCCTCGGCGGTCGACGTCGCGCCGAGCGAGAAGCGCAGGGCGCCGCGGGCCTCGAGCTCGGGTACGCCCATGGCGAGCAGCACGTGCGACGGCTGCGGCACCCCCGCCTGGCACGCCGAACCGGTGGACGCCTGCACGCCCGCGGAGTCCAGCAGGTAGAGCAGCGAGTCGCCCTCCGCGCCCGGGAAGGTGAAGTGCGCGTTGGCCGGGAGCCGCGCGGCCGCGGCGTCCGAGGTCGGGTCCGGTGTCGGGTCGGGCCCGCGCAGCACCGCCTCCGGGTCCGCGGCGCGCACGCCGGCGACGAGCCGGTCGCGCAGGGCGCCCAGGGCCGCGGCGCGCTCGGGCCGCGCGGCGACGGTCTCGGCCAGCGCGACGGCGAACGACCGGATGGCGGGCACGTCGAGCGTGCCGGAGCGCACGCCGCGCTCCTGTCCGCCGCCGTGCAGCACCGCCTCGAGCGGCAGGTCCCGGCGGGCGAGCAGCGCTCCCACGCCGATCGGCCCGCCCAGCTTGTGCGCCGTCACCGTCATCGCGTCCACGCCCGAGGCCGCGAAGTCGACCTCGACCTGGCCCACGGCCTGCACCGCGTCGGTGTGCACGGGGACGCCGTGCTGGTGCGCGAGGCGGACGACGTCGCGCACCGGCTGCAGCGTGCCCACCTCGTTGTTGGCCCACATCACCGAGACGAGCGCGACCTCGTCGCCGTGCTCCGTCAGCTCGGCGCGCAGGGCCGCGAGGTCCAGGCGTCCGTCGCCGTCCACCGGCAGCAGCACGATCTCCGCGCCCGCGTGCCCCGCGAGCCAGAACGCCGGGTCGAGCACCGCGTGGTGCTCGACGGCGGACACCAGCACGCGGGTGCGACGCGGGTCGGTGCGGCGCCGGCCCCAGAAGATCCCCTTGATGGCGAGGTTGTCGGACTCCGTGCCGCCGCCCGTGAAGATCACCTCGCTGGGCCGTGCGCCCAGCGAGGCCGCGACGGACTCGCGCGACTCCTCGACCGCCCGGCGCGCCGCGCGGCCCGCGGAGTGCAGCGAGCTCGCGTTGCCGGTGCGGCCGGCCTCCGCCACGTACGCCTCGAGCGCCGCCCGCGACATCGGGGTCGTGGCGGCGTGGTCGAGGTAGGCGCCGGCGGGCGCCTCGGGGGTGGTCACGGTCCCCCAGTCTACGAACTGCACCGCCGCCCACGACCACCGCGAGATAGAGAACCCCGAGTCGCGAGATAGAGAGGCCGCGACGGGGTCGCATGCGCTGCGGC
>NZ_JBHVBO010000179.1:0-8360 GCF_042668085.1 Isoptericola sp. NPDC057391
GGTCCCGCCGAGGGCCGACCACGGTGCCGGCCGCCTTCTCGACGTCCTGGGGAAAAGCCGTGCGGGCACCGCGCGGCGGCTCGTAGGGTCGCGGGCATGTCGATCTTCATGGTGATCCGCCGTGCGCGCGTCCGGGCAGGCGCGCGCGTCACGACGCGACTGGGGATGGCACCCGCTCCGCGCTGACTGGGCCGCCCGCGTCGTCGAGCAGGCACCCGTGCGCCCCGGCGACCTGGTGCTCGACCTCGGCGCCGGCGACGGCGCGCTGACCGGACCGCTGCTGGAGGCGGGAGCCCGCGTGCTGGCGGTCGAGCTGCACCCCGGGCGCGCCGCGGCCCTGCGCCGCCGGTTCGCCGACGACCCGGTGACGGTCGTGACGCACGACCTCGCCGACCTGCGCCTGCCGCGCCGCCCGTTCCGCGTGGTGTCGAGCCCGCCGTACCAGCTGTCGTCGCGGCTGGTCCGCGCCCTGCTGGGCACCGACCGGCTGCTGTCGGCCGACCTGGTGCTGCAGCGCGCCGCCGCGCGCAGGCTCGCCGACACGCCCCCGGGCGCGCGCCATGCGCGGCGGTTCGTGCTCGATGTCGGAGCGCCCGTGCCGCGGCGCGCCTTCCGGCCCCCGCCGCGGGTGGACTCCGCCGTCCTGCGCGTCCGTCGGCGCTGACGGGCTACCCGGGCGGGCGGGCCTGGGGCAGGATCGGCGCATGACGACCCTCGGCTGCATCCTCGCGCCCTACGGCAACCCGCCCTCGCGGTTCGTCCCGTTCGCCCGCACCGCCGAGGCCGCCGGCCTCGACGAGGTGTGGCTGTGGGAGGACTGCTTCCTCGAGTCCGGACCGTCGGCGGCGGCCGCGATGCTCGCCGCCACCGAGCGGCTACGCGTCGGGATCGGCGTCATGCCCCTGCCGCTGCGGAACGTGGCGCTCACCGCGATGGAGACGGCGACGCTCGACGGCATGTTCCCCGGCAGGTTCGTGCCGGGCGTCGGGCACGGCGTGCAGGACTGGATGGGCCAGGTCGGCGCCCGGGTGTCCTCGCCGCTGACGCTGATGCGCGAGCAGGTCACCGCGCTCCGCGCGCTGCTCGCCGGGGAGCGGGTCACGACGTCCGGCCGCTACGTGACGCTCGACGACGTCGCCCTCGACTGGCCGCCCGCCGCCGCGCCGCCCGTGGTCGCCGCGGCGAAGGGTCCCCGGACGATGCGGCTGGTCGGCGAGATCGCGGACGGCGTCGTCATCGACGGCGACGCCGGCGTCTCGGGCGCCCGCGCGGCGATCGCCCTGCTCGACGAGGGCCGCGCGGCCGCCGGCCTGCCGCCCGTCGCGGAGTCCGGGACGGGCAGCGCGCACCCGTTCCGGGCGGTGGCGTTCGCGCAGGTCGCCACCGGTGCGGGCGCGGCCGAGCGGCTGCGGGCCTCCCTCGCGACGTGGGACGTCGACGCGTCGTCCGACGAGGTCCTCGCCGACCACGCCACCTGGGGCACCGCGGAGGAGGTCGCCGACGGGCTGCGCCGGTTCGCCGAGCTCGGCGTCTCGACCGTCGTCGCGCAGCCGACACGGGACGAGCCCGACCTCGACGGCTTCGCCACGTTCCTCGGCCAGGAGGTCGCCCCGCTGCTGAGGTAGGTCTCAGCCCGCGGTGCGCGGGATCGTCCGCGTCCACCGGCGCTCGAAGACGACCTCGTCGCCGTCGCGCGCCACCACCTCGTTCTCCGTGCGGAAGACGTGCTCGTCGCAGGTGATCTCCGACCGGGTGACGACGCTCGCGTCCCAGCCGCCGGTCATCCCCTCGGGCAGCGGGTCGCCCGCGGCGCGACGCAGCCGCACCGTCCAGTCGGAGCGCGTGCGGGCGCTCGTGGCGTCGCGGCCGATCCAGTACCGCTCGAGCGCGTCCTCGGTGAACTCCAGGCCGTCGGGGTAGGTGCGGGTGCCGCCGTAGCGCGGGTCGACCTCGAGCAGCCAGCGGCCCTCCGCGACGTCGCGGACCACGCGGCGCTCGGGGCGCGCCTCGTCCGGCTCGCCGAAGACGACGCCCAGCGGCGGCGCCTGCTCGGGCTGCTCGAACCCGACCGGCGGGTGCGCCGACGCGCGGTCGTGCACGGGCAGCTCCAGCGCGCCGTCGCCCACCGCGACGGCGAGCACGGCGTCCCCGGGCTGCGGCCACACCCACGGCCAGTAGGCCGACGAGACCGCGAGCCGCAGCCGGTGCCCGGGGGCCAGCGCGTAGCCGGTCCCGGTGAGCTCGAACGTCACCTCCTCGGTGGCGCCCGGCGTCCACGGCACCGCCCGGTCGCGGCCGCGCCGGGCGGAGAGGTTGAGCGCCCCGCGCGTGACGAGGGTCGACGACCCGTCGGGACCGACGTCGCACAGGCGCGCCACGACCTGCCCCTTCTCCCCCGAGCACGTGAGCCGCAGCCGCACGCGCGCCCGCCCGAGGATCTCCAGCGGCGCGGTGAGCGGGGCGGAGTCGAAGCAGAGCGATCGTCCGTCCTCCTCCCGCTGGTCGGGCGGCAGGTCGGCGTCGTTGCCGAACGGGAAGAAGCGGCCGGCGTCCACGCCGGTGTGCGACGGCGAGTCCACCAGCCACGACGTCGGCACGGGGTGCCCGCCCGGAAGCGCCTCGACCGTGGGTGTCGTGGTCCGCAGGCCGCCCTCGGGCGGGTCGTCGGCGCGGTCGGCGACGAGCGGCAGCTCGCGGGGGAACACGTGCGGCGACGGCCACGAGGGCTCTCCCACCCACCGGCCGGGCAGCTCGTCGTAGACCGTGGCCGGCGGCACGGACTCGCTGATCCACGCGCGCAGGGGCGGGTCGTCGAGCACGCCCCGGTCGGCGCCCTTGAGCCAGTGGTCCCACCAGCGCAGCGTCTCCTGCAGGAAGCCGATGGCCGGCCCGGGCGGCAGGCCGCGGTCGGGGTACTGGTGCGACCAGGGGCCGAGGATGCCCCGGACCGGGGCGCGCAGGGCGCCGTCGTCGCCCGCCGCGGCGAGGCGCAGCACCGTGTCGCGGTAGGGGTCGTTCCAGCCGCCGACGGCGAGGACGGCGGCCGAGATCGTCGAGTAGTCCTCGATGACGCTGCCGTGGCGCCAGTAGTCGTCGCGGGTCTGGTGGTCCAGCCAGGTGTGGACGAACGGCTCCGTGCGCTCCAGCCGGTCGAGCCACTGCTCGCGCCAGCCCTCCCCCACGTACGCCGGGTCCGGCGGCCGCGAGCAGAAGGCGAGCATCGTGGCCGCCCACGCGTGCATGTCGACGGCGAGCACCGAGCCGCCCGTGTAGTGCACGTCGTTGTCGTACCGGTCGTCGGTGGAGCAGACCGTCACGATCGCCTTGAGCGGCTCGGGGGCGAGCGCCGCGATCTGGAGGGAGTTGAAGCCGCCCCACGAGATGCCGAACATCCCCACCGAGCCGTCGCACCACTCCTGCGCCGCCAGCCACTCGACGACGGCCACGCCGTCCGCGAGCTCCGTGGGCGAGTACTCGTCGTCCTGGAAGCCGTCGGAGTTGCCGCTGCCGCGGACGTCGACGCGCACCGAGGCGTAGCCGTGCCCGGCGTAGTACGGGTGCCGCTGCGCGTCGCGGGGGGCCGTCCAGTCCGACAGCCGGTACGGCAGGTACTCGAGGATCGCGGGGACGGGCGTCGGGTCGACGGGGCGCCAGACCCGGGCCGCGAGCCGCGTCCCGGCGGCGAGGGGGATCCACAGGTCCTCGACGGTGGTCTCGTGGGGCAGGTCGGTGACGATGCGCATGGTGTCCCTCCGGCGCTCGGGTCGATCAGTGGACGGGGTGCATCGTGCGCCTCATCCACGGTGACAGGGCGAGCACGACGACGGCGACGATCACGGGCACGGCGCCGTTGACCGCGAAGTACACGCCGTCCGGCACCTCGCCGTAGAACCGGACCGTCTGCGCCTGGATGCCGTTGGCCAGGGCGATGGACAGGAACCACACCGCCATCGACTGGCTGGAGAACGCGAGCGGGGCGAGCTTCGTCGTGGCGGACAGGCCGGTGGTCTGCAGCAGCACGTCGCCCAGGCCGAGCAGCAGCAGCGAGACCAGCAGCCACCAGACGGCGATCCGCCAGTCGCCGGACTGACCGCTCACGGCCGGCACCAGGACGAGATAGGACAGGCCGCCGAGCAGCGCGCCGAGGGCGACCTTCTTCGAGGCGTGCGGCTGGCGCGGCCCCAGCCACGTCCACAGGGCCGCGACGAGCGGGGCGACGAGCACCTCGGCGGCGCCGAGGTAGGAGCTGAACCAGGCCGACGGCACGTCCCAGCCGAAGATCGTGCGCTGCACGTGGTCCTCGGCCAGCAGGATCAGCACGGAGTACGCCTGGAACAGCACGAAGTTGAACGCCACGGACGCGATCCACAGCACGAGGAACGGGCGCAGCCGGCCGCGCTCCTCGGTCGTCACGCGCGGGCTGCGGAACATCACCGTGAAGTAGACGACCGGCGCCACCATCGCGATCACGGTGAGGGCGTCGACGACACCGGCGACGCTGAGGCGCCCGACGAGCGCCAGCACGCCGACGACGACCACGACGGCCGCCGCCGCGCCGAGCAGGAGACGCCGGGTGCGGCGCGCGGCGTCCGGAGGCAGCGGCGCCTCGGCGGGACGGCCGTAGCCCGGGATCCGGCGCCGGCCCACGACGTACTGGACCAGGCCCGCCGTCATCCCGATCGCGGCGGCGGAGAAGCCCCAGTGCCAGCCGACCTCGGCGCCCAGCCAGCCGGTGACGAGCGGGCCGACGAAGGCGCCCACGTTGATGCCCATGTAGTAGAGGGCGAACCCGGCGTCGCGGCGGTCGTCGGCGGTGGAGTAGAGCTTGCCCACCAGCGTGGACACGTTCGGCTTGAGCAGCCCGGTGCCGAGGCTGATGAGCACGAGACCGACCCAGGTGGAGATCTCCGCCGGGACCGCCATCGTGTAGTGGCCGGCGGCGATGAGGATCCCGCCCCACAGGACCGCGCGGTAGGAGCCGAGGACGCGGTCGGCCACCCAGCCGCCGCCCACGGACACGAGGTAGACCATCGTGCCGTAGCCGGCGGCGATCGACGCCGCGTTGCCGGGCTCCATCGCGAGCCCGTCGTCCGCCACCGAGGCGGTGAAGTACAGGACGAGGATCGCCTGCATCCCGAGGAACGAGAACCGTTCCCAGACCTCCAGGCTGAAGAGCGTCGCGAGCCCCCGGGGGTGGCCGAAGAACGCCCGGTCGTCATGGGTGTCCGGGGCGGGGTCGACGGCGGAGGCGTCCTCGGTGGTCACCCGTCCAGGCTCCCACCGCCGGCGCCCGCCGACCTGCCGAGCGCCGAGCCGGCGTCCGCGGCCGCGAGCCGGGCCTCGAGGCCGGCGCGGACGTCGGGCCACTCGTCGTCGACGATCGAGAAGTACGCGGTGTCCCCCACGGTGCCGTCGGCGGCCACGCGGTGCTTGCGCAGCACGCCCTCGGGTCGTGCCCCGAGGCGCTGGATGGCCGCGCACGACCGGGTGTTGCGGGAGTCGGCGCGCAGGGCCACGCGGCGCATCCCCCACTCCTCGAACGCGTGCCGCAGCAGCAGGAGCTTGCAGGCGGGGTTCGTGGTGCCGCCCCACCAGTCGCGACCGTAGAACGTGGTGCCGACCTCCACGCGGCGCGGCCCGGGCGCCAGCTCGTAGAAGCGGGTGGAGCCGCGCACCGTCCCGTCGTCGCCCACGACGGCGAACGCCATCGTGTCCGGCGTCGCGACGCCCGCGGCGATCCACGCCTCGAGCTCCGTGACCGTGGTCGGGACGGGAGACGTCATGCCGAACCAGAGGTCGGCGTCGACGAGCGGGAGCAGTGCGGCGGCGTGCTGCGGGCCGAGCGGCTCCAGACGCAGGCCGTGGCCGGCGAGGACGAGGTCGTGGTTCACGCGCCCATCCTCGCCGAACACGAGACCGGAGCCGACCGGCGTCCAGGATCTGCACGATGGCGGCGTCGGTCGCCGCGTCGGCGGCCGACGCGGCTGGGTAGCGTGCGGACCATGGACGACGCCCTGCACGAGATGACCGCCACCCGGCTGCGCGACCTGCTGCGTGCGGGCGAGCTCACGCCGACCGAGGTGGCCGACCACTACCTCTCCCGCATCGAGCGCGCGAACGACGGCCTGGGGGCGTTCGTCAGCGTCACCCCCGAGGCGGCGCGCGAGCGGGCGGCGCACCTCGAGCGCGACACCCGCGACGGCGGCGACGGACCAGCCGGCAGGGGCGTGCTGTGGGGGCTGCCCGGCGGCGACAAGGACCTGTGGCTGCGCGCCGGGGTGCCCGCCCGGTTCGGCTCCCGCGCGTTCGCCGGCGAGGACGCCGTGGTGGCGCCGGTGAGCGACGAGATCGTCGACGTCCTCGACGCCGCCGGCATGGTGAGCCTCGGCCGCACGACGGCCCCCGAGCTCGGCTTCCCCGCCTACACGGAGCCGCTGGCCGGGCCGGTGGCGCGCAACCCGTGGGACCCGTCGCTCGGGGCCGGCGGGTCGAGCGGCGGCGCCGCAGTCGCCGTCGCGGCGGGGCTGCTGCCGTGCGCGCCGGGCTCGGACGGCGGAGGGTCGGTGCGCATCCCCGCCGCCGCGTGCGGCGTCGTCGGGCTCAAACCGAGCCGCGGCCTCGTGCCCGCCGGGTCGGGGCAGGAGTCGCTCGGCGGGCTGGTCGTCGACGGGCCCCTCGCCCGCACGACCGAGGACACCGCGCTGCTGCTCGAGGGGATGCTCACCCGCACGCCGGACGGCCGGGTGGCGCACCCCCTGACGCTGCGCGCGCCGTCGGCGCGCGCCGGGGAGTACCTGGCCGCGGCCCGGCGCGGGGAGGTGGCCGGCAGCGGCGGCGAGGACGTGCAGGGCCGCTTCCGGGTCGCCGTCACCACCGACTCCGCCTGGGACGACTTCTACGCGATCACGACGTCCGACGAGGCGCGCGCCGCGCTCGACGCCGGCGTGGCGACACTCACCGGGCTCGGGCACGAGGTCGACGGGCTGTCCCTCGAGCCCGACCCGACGTACGGCCCCGCGTTCCGCACCCTGTGGATGGCGGGCGCCTCGGCGGTACCGCTCGACGACCCCGCACGCCTCGACCGCCTCGAGCCGCTCACCCGGTGGCTCATCGGCCGCGGACGCCAGGTGCCCGCGCGCGAGCTCGCGGAGGCCCTGCGCGCGCTCACCGCGTTCGAGCGCAGGCTGGTCGCGCAGGTGTCGCGGTTCGACGCCGTCGTCACCCCGGCGCTCGCGATGACGCCCCGCCCCCTCGGCTGGTTCGACCCCGAGGACCCGGAGCGCAACTTCGAGCAGCAGTGCCAGTACACGCCGTGGACGTCGATGCTCAACGTGGCCGGCCTGCCCGCGATCACCGTGCCGACGCGCTGGACCGACGACGGGCTGCCGATGGGCGTCCAGCTGATCGGGCGGCCCGGTGGCGAGACGACGCTCCTCGCCCTCGCCGCCCAGCTCGAGGACCGGCTGCGCTGGGCGGACCGGCGCCCGCCGGCCTGGTGACCTGTGACCGGGAGCGCCCGGCGCGGATGAAAGGATGCCGTGGGCACGCGGCGAGGCGGCGTGCCTTTTCCACGCGCCCGAACTGCACCTCAACCGCCTCTGAACCGCCCCGGGGCCGGAGAACGGAAGACACACGTGACCCACGTCGGACCGGTCCTGTCCGCGACCGTCGAGCAGGCCGAGGAGCTGCGCCGCCTGCACACGATCATCACCGAGCGCGACCTGCCGATCCCGCTGCGCGACGACTTCGCCGAGCAGTGCACGGCGGTCGAGCAGCACCTCGGCGGCGACGAGTTCACGAACCTCTCCCGGCGGATCAGGCGGATCAACGCCCTCTCGGGCTGGATCGCCGCCCCCGTGCTCATCGCCGCGGTGGTGCTGTACGTCGTCGGGAAGTTCACGGACCTGCTGCCCGTCGACGACGTGCTCACGCTGTTCCTCAACCCCGTCGTGATCGCCGTCCTGGCCGTGATCCTCGTGTCGGTGCTCGGCATCGCCCTGTGGATGCGGTCGGCGAACAGGCGTCTCCTCGGCCCCGTGTACGGCCGGCTCCTGCAACGCCTGACCACGGCCTGAGACGTCCGCGTGCGAGTCGGAGGAGGGGCGCCTACGGTCGGTTTTCGAGGTCGTTCGTATGACGGAAGGAGCCCCGATGGGACTGGGAGACAAGGCCAAGCACCTGGCGGAAGAGGCCGAAGGCAAGGTCAAGGAGGCCACGGGCAAGCTCACCGACGACGAGAGCAAGGAGGCCGAGGGCAAGGCCCAGCAGGCCGGCGCGAACCTCAAGCAGGCGGGCGACGACGCCAAGGACGCGTTCAAGAAGTGACCCGCTGACACGACGGGGCGCCACCGCTGCGGTGG
>NZ_JBHVBO010000180.1:0-8093 GCF_042668085.1 Isoptericola sp. NPDC057391
GCATCAGCTCCTCCAGGGCGGGGGTGTCGACGGAGAGATGTGTGGAGCTAGGGGGATTCGAACCCCCGACCTTCTCATTGCGAACGAGACGCGCTACCAACTGCGCCATAGCCCCGAGAGCGGTGCCAACATTAGCACCCCGTCACGGCAGGTCGCCAAATCGGCTCAGCCGGCCGCGCGACGCCGGGCGAGGATCTCGTCCAGCGGGAGGCCGAGGGTCTCCGTGCGCGGTCGCGGCTCGTCCGCCGCGGTCAGCTCCGACGCCCCGCCCGCGGCCGGCGACGTCGCGTCCAGCGTGCCGGGCGCACGCTCGGGGACGGGCGCGCCGGCGGGCGTCGCGGTCGGGCCGAGCGTGGCGCGCATCGTCGCGGCCAGGGCGGCGCCGCGCGCCGGGTCGGCCGCCGGCAGCACACCCGCAGCATCACGGCCGGCATCACGACCGGCATCACGACCGGGACCGACGGCCGGGAGAGCACGCGGCTCGCGCCGGGGCGCCGCCGGCTTCGTCACGTACGTGGGCAGCGGCACGGGCACCGGCTCCCACGGCTCGCTGCCGACGGGCGGCGGCCCGGCGGGCACGCCGTCACCGCCCTCCCCCGGGTCCACGACGACGACGGGCTCCGGCGACGCCGGCGCCTCGTCGGCGCGGACGTCGAAGACGAGGCGCTCCGACGACGCGGCGGCGCGGCGGCGCGGGGCCGGCTCGGGCTCCGCGCTCTCCTCGCCGCGGGTGTCGTCGGCGGGGACGGCCACGCGGGAACTCGGGGAGGCGGGCTCCGTGCGCCGCGACGCCCGCGGGGAGGTCCGGGCGGCGGGCTGGTCTGCCGGTGCCGACACGCGAGGGATGAGCTGGGTGTGCGTCGCCGACGGCCGCACCGCGTGGCCGGTCACCCGGGGCCGGTTGCGCGGCGCGTGCGGTCCGCCGTTGGCCAGGGCGCGCGCCTCGGTCGCCTGCCGCTGTGCGGCCTTGCGCTCCGCGACCCAGCGCGCGTCGGCGCGCCGGGCCTGCAGCACGGCGACGCGGCCCAGCACCAGCACGACCAGCAGCAGCGCGGTGGGCGCGGCCCCGGCGTACCAGCTCACCAGGCCGAGCCCGACGACGACCCAGCCGCCGATCGTGAGGAGCAGCAGGAGGACGGTCAGCAGGAGCCGGCGGCGCGCCCGCGCGGCACGCTGCTCGAGCAGGGCGAGGCGGGACTCGCGGGGCCGGTCGGCCTGCCCCGGGGCGCGCGGGGCCGTCAGGGCACGCGACGCGCCCCCGTCGTCGTCCAGACCCATCGGTCGCTCCCCTCGTCCGCCCTCCGACGTCGTGCCGGGCGCCAGCAGCGGCGTCGCGCCGCCGATCGGGGTCGTCACCCCGCGCGTGCCGCCCGCACCCGCCACCGCCAGCACCCGGAGCCCGCCGGAGAACCTGTCCTCCACGCGCGCGTCCAGCAGCTGCTGGCGGTGCCGCAGCCGGTGCGGCACCCAGAAGCCCAGCCACAGGACGAACAGCGCGAGCACCGCGAGTCCTGCCGCCGACGTTTCCACGTCACGACGGTAGGGGACGCGACGACGCCGCGGACGCACGCCGTCGCGGCGTGTCCGTGGTCGGGCCGCCGGTCCGGGGGCCGCGGCGGGTGCCGCGAGAGGCTCAGGAAGGTCAGCCGCCGCCGTCGCGCACCTGCTGCCAGCGGGCCAGGAGGCCCTCCGGCACGTCCTCGGTGGTGAGGGCGAAGGTGCGGTGGTCGCGCCAGGTGCCCTGGATGTGCAGGTAGCGCTCGCGCACGCCCTCGTCGCGGAAGCCGAGCTTCTCCACCACGCGCAGGCTCGGGGCGTTCTCGGGGCGGATGTTGATCTCGATGCGGTGCAGCCCGAGCACCGCGAGGCAGTAGTCCCCGGCCATCGCGACCGACGTGGGGATGACGCCGCGACCCGCGACGTCGCGCGACACCCAGTAGCCGATGCTCGCGGAGCACAGGGAGCCGTAGACGATCTGGGACACGGTGAGCTGCCCGACCAGGGCGCCGTCGAGCTCGACGGCGAACGGCAGCGTCGTGCCCGCGCGCGCCTGCGCGGACAGCGCCCGCAGGTAGTCGCCGAACGTCGACGCGGCGGGCCGCTCCCCCGGCGAGGTGGCCTCCCACGGCTCGAGCCAGCTCGCGTTCGCCGACCGCAGGCGCAACCACTCGGGTCCGTCCTTGCGGCGCAACGGGCGCAGGACGACCGTGCCCGAGGGTCCGTCCTCGCGCAGCGTCACCGGCCACGGCCGGGACACGGCCCAGCCCCGGGCGTGCTTGTGCGTCATGCCACCTCGTTCCGTCCCGACGCTCCCGCCCCTGCCCGCGGGCCGGAGCCGTTCTCGGCATCTCCGGCGCGCGCCGGGAACTCCCCGGACGGGACCCTGCCACAATGGCCCCATGCACGGCGACCGCAACGGATCGAGAGCGCACCAGCCCTACCCCGTCGTCGCCGGGATGGAGGCCGCGGACGCCAAGGAGGAGCTCCGCCGGGCCATCCGCGCCCACCGCGCCGAGCGCTCCCCGCGCCTCCGGGACGAGGCCGCGCACGCGTTCGCCGAGGTCCTCGCCACCGTGCCCGCCGTCCGCGACGCCGCGGTCGTCGCGACCTACGTCTCGCGCCCCACCGAGCCGGGCACCCACGTCCTGCTGGAGCGGCTCGCCGCGCGCGGCGCCCGGGTGCTCCTGCCCGTGCTCGGCGCGGGCCTGGCCCGCGACTGGGCGGAGTACGCCGGGCCCGACGACCTGCTCGAGCGCGCCCCCGGCAGGCCGCCCGAGCCGAGCGGCCCCGCTCTCGGCGCCGAGGCCATCACCCAGGCCGACGTCGTCGTGGCGCCCGCCCTCGCCGTCGACGACCGCGGCGTCCGGCTCGGCCAGGGGGGCGGCTGGTACGACCGGCTGCTGAAGATCCGCCGCCCGGGCGTGCCCGTCGTCGCACTCGTCTTCCCCGAGGAGCTCTACGACTCCGCCGCCCACCCGCTGCCCGCCGAGGAGCACGACGTGCCGGTGCACGCCGTCGTCACCACGGAGGGCTGGCGGGAGCTCCCCGCGGGCTGAGCCCGCGGGAAGCCCGCCAGGACCCGAGGGTCAGGGCACGAGCGTCGCGCGCGTCGTCGCCGCCTCCTCGACCGCCTCGCGGGTGAACGGCCAGTCGAACGTCTTCCCCGCGGCCCACTCGTCGAGCTGGTCGTCGTAGTGCGACGACGCCGGGTGGCCGGACACGCCGGTGACGTTCACCCACGTCGACGCGTCCAGGTCGGCCAGGTCCACCACCATCCGCATCGACGGGCCGGTCGTCACGGCGAAGCTGCCGGTGCCGGCGTCCCACCCCGTCGCGTTGACGATGGACGATCCGCCGGGCATCCGCACCGGGTCGGGGTTCACGAGGTCGCGCACCAGCCCGGGCACGCCCGCGCCGCCGATCACCGGGTGCTCGAGCTGCAGCGTGTGCAGCGTGCCCCACTCCCAGTCCGCCGGATCCTTCGACAGCTCGACCGTGAGGTCCCGGCGCGCGCTGGTCAGCGCGCGCGTGAGGATCTCGTCGCGCGACTCGACGACGTTGGCCGTCGTCCGGTCGTCCCAGAACGCGTCCTCGGAACGGTCCAGCATCGACGTCACCACCAGGAGCCACTGCGACCCGCCGTCGGGGCGCATGCTCGGGGGCAGGTCGTCCCAGAACGCCTCCTGCAGGAGGTTGCGCCACACGGCCGCGAAGTAGGCGGCCGCCGGGGAGTCCGCCGCCATGCGGTAGTCCCAGTCGGCGAGCAGGTCCTGCCCGGCCGCGACGTACGAGTCGTCGAGGTCGATGTCGAGCAGCGTGGGCACCAGGGCCTCCGCGAACGCCGACCAGTCGTCGTTCTGGATGCGGTTCATATCCTCGGCCGTGAACGGCCGGCCGGACGCGATCTGCTGCGAGAGCAGGGTGCGGATGCGCTCCGAGCGGTACCCGTAGTCCCAGTCGTCGGCGAGGTACGGGCGCGACCCGTCGCGCAGCACGGCCTGGTTCGCGGCGACGATGAACCCCTCCTCCGGGTCGAGGGACCGCGGCATGTGGTCGGGGTCCACCCAGCCCTGCCAGTCGTAGCGCGGGTCCCAGCCCGGGCGGGGCCAGGTGCCGTCGGACGGCACGGGGCCCTTCACGTCGGACCGGACCGGGATGCGGCCCGGCGCCTGGTAGCCGATGTGCCCGTCCGTCGTGGCGAACACGATGCTCTGGGCCGGGACCTCGAACAGCTCGGCCGCGGCGCGCACATCGTCGGCGTCCTTCGCCGTGTCGAACGCGAAGACGGCGTCGGCCGTGCGACCGGGCTGCAGCGCCGTCCACCGCAGGGCGACCGCGTACTCGCCGAACTCCGTGCCCTCCGCGGTGGGCGAGCTCACGACGTCCCCGACGTCGAGCACGTCCGAGACGATCGGGCCGTGCTCGGTGCTGCGGACCGTGATGTCGACCGGGGTGCCGCCCGCGACGCGGATGGTCTCCTGGCGCGTGTCGAGCTGCTCCCACTGCTCCGCGCCGGCGTCCTTCAGCCACGTGTCGCCGCGCACGCGCTCGATGAAGAAGTCGGTGACGTCGGCCCCCATGTTGGTCAGGCCCCACGCGAGGTCGCCGTTGTGGCCGATGACGACGCCCGGGAAGCCCGCGAAGGAGAAGCCGGCGACGTCGAACGGGCACTCGGCGGAGACCTCGTTGCAGTGCAGGCCCACCTGCGACCAGATCCCGGGCGCGGACAGCGCCAGGTGCGGGTCGTTCGCGAGCATCGGCTCGCCCGACTCCGTGTGCTCCCCCGACACGACCCACGAGTTCGAGCCGGCCGCGTCGCCACGGCCCACCAGCACCGGGACCGCCTCCAGCGCGCTGCGCGTCGACTCGACGGCGGCACCCAGCGCGGCGGTGGCCGCTCCGCCCCCGCCCGTCGCGCGACCCGTGAGGGCCGACGTCAGCTCGGCGTCGGTCCCCGCGCCGTCACTCTCGCCGTCGTCCTCGCCCTCGCCGTCGGTCGACGTCGGCGCGGCGGGGCGCTCGTTGTCCAGGTCGCGGTTGCGCAGCACCGGCCGGTTGCCGCTCTCGCCGTACGCCGGGAAGAGCTCGTCGACCAGCTCCGTCTCGCCGAGCGTGCTGTACGCCAGGGCGCGGTCGAGCTCGCTGTCGTAGTTGCCGCGCAGGTCCCAGGCCATGGCCTTGAGCCAGGCGAGCGAGTCGACGGGGTCCCACGGCTCCGGCTCGGCGACGTCGACGCGCGCCCCCAGCACGGTGTACTCGACGCCGAGCTCCTCCGGGTCGCGGCTCTCGAGGTACGCGTTCACGCCCTGCGCGTAGGCCTGCAGGTAATCGCGCGACTCCTCCGAGATGAGGTGCCACTCCTGCTCGGCCACCTGACGCCAGCCGAACGTGCGGATCACTTTGTCCGCCTCGATCGCCTCCGGGACCTCGCCGACCAGCTCGGCGAGGCGCCCGGACGTCACGTGGCGCCGGTAGTCCATCTCGAAGAAGCGGTCCTGCGCCTGCAGGTAGCCCTGGGCCCGGAACAAGTCCTCCGGGGTGTCCGCGTAGACCTGCGGCACGTCCTGGGCGTCACGACGCACCTCGACCGCGGAGCTGAGGCCCGGCACCTGCTGCGAGCCCTTGTGGTCCGGCAGCGGCCGGCGCAGCGTCACGACGGCGAAGACGGTGCCGGCCACGAGGGCCAGCACCACGACGACGGCGACACCGACGACGGCGCTCCGGAGCCGCGAGCGCCGGCGGGGTGCCTCCTCGGTCTCCGTCACGTCCTGGGAGGGGTCGGGGTCGGACGGGTTTCCGGGCTCTGCAGGGGTGACGGTCGCTGACACGCAGGCGAGACTACCGTCCGGCGTATGATTGGCACTCGCATCACCTGAGTGCCAGCATCGCGCCTCCCGGCGCAGGTGCCGGCGTCCGCCCCGAGGAGATCACGTGCCCACCTACGCGTACCGGTGTGCCGACTGCGGCCACGCCTTCGACGTCCACCAGTCGTTCACGGACGACTCGCTGACCGTCTGCCCCGAGTGCGGCGGCACGCTGCGCAAGCAGTACGGCTCCGTGGGTGTGACGTTCAAGGGCTCGGGCTTCTACCGCACCGACTCGCGGTCCGGGTCGGGCAAGGGCTCCGCCGCCTCCTCGAGCTCGTCGTCGAGCGGCTCGTCCGGCAGCTCCGCCGGGAAGGAGTCTTCGAGCGGCTCGTCCTCGACGGGTTCCTCGACCTCCTCGAGCTCGTCGAGCTCCTCGACGTCCGGCTCGTCCAGCACCTCCAAGGCCGCCTCCTCCTGACCGTCCGGCGGCGCCCGGTCGAGGACGCCGCCGCGGTGGCACCGCACCGGGAGGCTGCCCCCAGGCCGACGCCGTCCACAGGCTCGCGCACCACGGCGACCTCCGGAGCCACGGCGACCTAGCGTCGCCCGCATGCCGCTGCTCGACACGCTCCCCCGACCCGCCGCCCGCCGCGCCTCGGAACCACGGGGCGGGACCGCGCGCCCGCCCGGGCCCGGCGGCCCGGGGGGTCGCCGCCGGGCCGCGCGCCGGCTGCGGTCCGTCCTCTGGCGGGCCCGCTTCGTGCTCGCCGCCGCCTGCTGCGGCCTCGCGGCCGCCGCCGTCGTGCAGGCGGTGCGGCCGGCGCCGCCGCCCACGGTGGACGTGGTCGTCCCCGCCCGTACGCTCCCCGCGGGCGAGCGTGTGGACGCCGCGGACCTCACCACCGTCGCCGTGCCCGTCGCCCTCGCGCCCGACGGCGTCGCCACGGAGCCCGCCGCCCTCGTCGGGCGGACGCCGGTCACCGCGCTGCCCGCCGGGCTCCCCCTCCACCCCGGGCTGCTGCCCGGCGGCGGCGTCGTCGCGCAGGCACCCCGGGGGACCGTCGTGGTCCCCGTGCGGCTGGAGGACACCGCAGCGGGGTGGCTGAGCCCGGGCGACCGCGTCGACCTGGTCCTGACAGGCGAGGCCGCGCGGGCCGCCGGCACGGGCGGCAGCGCCGACCGGGACGACGCCTACCTCGCGCGGCGGGCACTCGTCCTGCCGAGCCCGGACAACCCCGAGCCGGCCGGCAGCGGCCTGCTGGGCGGCGCGACCGGCACGTCCCAGGGCGCCGGCGTCACCCTCGTGGCGGTGGCCGAGGACGAGGCCCCGGGGCTGTCCGCCGCGTCCGGGTGGGGCACCGTCGGTGCGGTGCTCGTGCGGTGACCCGACCGCGCCCGCCGTTGCAGCCCGTCGCGTCCCCCGCGAGAATCGGCGACCGTCAACCCATGCCCGGCCCGGTCCGGGTGCGCCACATCACAGGGGGAATCACGTGAAGAGCATGCTCGCAGGGTTCAAGGAATTCATCATGCGAGGGAGCGTCGTCGACCTGGCCGTCGGCATCATCATCGGCGGCGCTTTCACCGCCGTCGTGACGGCAATGGTCGACAACATCCTCAACCCGATCATCGGCGCGATCTTCGGCAAGCCGGACCTGACCAACCTCTGGGACATCACGCTGCGCGCCGAGCACGACGGCATCCCCGCCTCCGTGCTGTCGATCGGCGGCTTCCTCGATGCGGTCCTCAACTTCCTCATCATCGCGGCCGCGCTGTACTTCGCCATCGTGATGCCGTTGAACAAGCTCGCCGAGCGCCGCGCGCGCGGCCAGGAGGAGGAGCCGGAGCCGCTGGCGCAGGACACGGTCCTGCTGCAGGAGATCCGCGACCTGCTCGCCGCACAGGCCGGCCGCTCGCAGTACTGACCGCCGCCCGAACCCGCGTCACCGACCTCGGCGGCGCCGCCGGCCGGGCCCGTCGAGACGAGGTCTCCGGGGCCGGCGGGCGGCGTCGTCAGCGACGCCCCCAGTGCGGCGGCACGTCGCGCAGCAGCCGGTCGTCGTTGTCGGCGTGACCGCCGCGGTCGTCGGCCGTCTCGCCCAGCACCGTCTCCCGCTCCGTGCCCTGTCGGACCACGCGGCGGCGCGCACGCTTGCGCGGGGTCGCCTCGTCGGTCGGGCCGCCGGGCTCGGCGCGGCGCGGGTCGGAGGATTCGCTCACCCGACCATTGTCCGGCATCGCCCGCCGACGACGGTCGCCGCACCTCGCCCGCGCGGGGCGTGGCGCACG
>NZ_JBHVBO010000181.1:0-8067 GCF_042668085.1 Isoptericola sp. NPDC057391
GGGAGCCGGACGGACTGCCGCTCAGGCGGTCACGGCCTCCGGCTCGGGCCGGTCGCCGCGCGCCAGCCGACGCGCGGCGTCGAACTCGCCGAGCACCGCGCCGTCCGGCCTCGGCGTCAGGAAGCTGACGACGACGGCGACGAGCAGGCCGACCGCGAAGCCCGGGATGATCTCGTAGAGCGAGTCGGCGAGGGTCGACCGCCCCCAGACGAAGGCCACGACCGCGCCGGCGACCATCCCCGACAGCGCGCCCCAGCGGGTGAGCCGGCGCCAGTACAGGCTGAGGATCACGACGGGACCGAACGCGGAGCCGAAGCCCGCCCAGGCGAAGCCGACGAGGTCGAGGATCGACGACGTGCGGTCCAGCGCGATGAGGCCGGCCACGACGGCGACGACGAGCACGCCCGCGCGGCCCAGCATGACCTCGGCGCGCGTGCTCAGGCGGACCCCGGTCATCTTGACGAGGTCCTCGACGAGCGCCGACGACGACACGATGAGCTGCGACGAGATCGTCGACATGATCGCCGCCAGCACGGCCGCGAGGACCAGGCCCGCGACCAGCGGGTGGAAGAGCAGCTGCGCCAGCACCAGGAAGATCGTCTCGGGGTTGTCGACCTCGAGGCCGTTGATGGTCGCGTACGCGACGCCGACCAGCCCGGTCAGCACGGCCCCGAGCGCGGTGAGGACCATCCACCCGATGCCGATCCGGCGACCGGCCTTCGCGTCCTGCGGGCTGCGGATCGCCATGAAGCGCACGATGATGTGCGGCTGACCGAAGTACCCCAGGCCCCACGCCAGCGCGGAGATCACCCCGGTGGCCGAGGCCCCGGCCACGAACGACAGGTGCTGCGTGCCGCCGGCGGCGTCGGCCGCGCGGATCCCCTCGGTCACCGCGCCCCAACCGCCGAGGTCCACGATCGCGAGGACCGGCACGGCCACGAGCGCCGCGAGCATGAGGAGCCCCTGCGCGACGTCCGTCCACGTGGCGCCGAGGAAGCCGCCGAACAGCGTGTAGGCCAGGGTCACCCCGCCCACGACGAGCAGCCCGGTGAGGTAGTCGAGGCCGAAGGAGCTCTCGAAGAACGTGCCGCCCGCGACCATGCCGGACGACACGTAGAACGTGAAGAACACCAGGACGATGAGCCCGGCCGCGATGCGCAGCAGGTGCGCGGGGTCACGGAGACGGTTGTCGAAGAAGCTGGGGATCGTGATCGAGTTGCTCGCGACCTCCGTGTAGGCCCGCAGGCGCGGCGCCACGAACTTCCAGTTCAGCCAGGCACCGATGGTGAGGCCGATCGCGATCCACGCCTCGACGAGGCCGGTGGCGTAGATCGCCCCCGGCAGGCCCATCAGCAGCCAGCCCGACATGTCGGAGGCGCCCGCGCTCAAGGCGGCCACGCCCGGACGGAGCTTGCGCCCGCCGAGCATGTAGTCGTCCAGGTCGTCCGTGCGGCGGTACGCGGCATAGCCGATGCACAGCATCGCCACCAGGTACGCGACGATCGCGATCGTCTGCCAGGTCTGATCGCTCATGCGATCGATCACCCTCTCGGTCGTGTGCTGCAGCGTCTGGCGCGGTGCGCGCCGACCGCCGCGTGCGCGACGGACTGGGGCCAGGTCGGGACGCGGTCGGCGCTGACCTCGCTGCTGTGCCACCCCACTGCTCTGCCACCTCGATGGCCCCGAAACGACCAACGGCCCGATCCGGAGAGGATCGAGCCGTTGTGCCTTTCGGTGCGCCCGGAGGGATTCGAACCCCCAACCTTCTGATCCGTAGTCAGATGCTCTATCCGTTGAGCTACGGGCGCAGTCCCGGTCGGCGCTCTCGCACCGGCCGACGAGAACATTACAGCCCTCGGGCCGGTTCCCCAAACCGAGGAGCCGCATCGTGATGCACGACACCGGCAGGACTCCTGCCGGGGCAACAGAAAAGGCCCCGGGCGTTCAGCAGCCGGAGCCTTCCTGGCGGAGACGGCGGGATTTGAACCCGCGAACGGGTTGCCCCGTTACCACCTTAGCAGGGTGGCGCACTAGACCAGACTATGCGACGTCTCCTCGCGGCACTGCAGCAACACCGCGGCGCCCAGAGTAACCGGCGACGCTGCCCGGGGGCAAAGCCGCGCGGCGTCGTCCCCGCCACACGCCCGGCCGCGCTACGGTCCTGCGCATGCTGGACGACGACGACCAGGACCACCCGCAGCGCGCCGACCAGGGCACGGAGGACCGCGCGCACCCGCTCCCCGACGCACCCGACGACCTCTCCGACGACTACGACGTCCTGGTGATCGGCTCCGGGTTCGGGGGCAGCGTCGCCGCCCTCCGGCTGACGGAGAAGGGCTACCGGGTGGGCGTGCTCGAGGCCGGGCGCCGGTTCGCCGACGACGAGCTGCCGCGCACCTCGTGGGACCTGCGCCGCTTCCTGTGGGCGCCCGCGCTCGGGTGCTTCGGCATCCAGCGGGTCCACCGGCTGCGGGACGTGCTGGTCCTCGCCGGCGCGGGCGTCGGCGGCGGCTCGCTCGTCTACGCCAACACGCTCTACCGGCCGCTGGACGCCTTCTGGTCCGACCCCGCCTGGGCGCACGTCACCGACTGGAAGGCCGAGCTCGAGCCGTACTACGACCAGGCGGAGCGGATGCTCGGCGTCGTCGACTACCGCCGCACGACCCCCGCCGACGAGCTGATGCGCGGCGTCGCCGAGGACCTCGGCGTGGGGCACACCTTCCGCAAGGTGCGGGTGGGCGTGTACCTCGGCCCGGACGGCGACGACCGCCCGCGCGGCACCCGCGGGCCCGCGGTGCCCGACCCGTTCTTCGGGGGCGCCGGACCCGAGCGGAACCCGTGCCTCCACTGCGGCGAGTGCATGACCGGCTGCCGGCACAACGCCAAGAACACGCTGGTGAAGAACTACCTGCACCTCGCCGAGGGTGCCGGCGCGCAGGTGCACCCGCTGACCACGGCCACCGCCGTCGTGCCGCGGCCCGACGGCGGGTACGCGGTCCGCACCCACCGGACGGGGCGCCGCCGGGCCGGCCGCCGCACCTACCGCGCCCGGCAGGTCGTGCTCGCGGCCGGCACGCTCGGCACGCAGCGACTCCTCCACGCGATGCGGGACAGCGGCGACCTGCCGCACCTGTCCGACCGGCTCGGCCACCTCACGCGGACCAACTCCGAGGCGCTGCTCGGCGCCATGCGACCCGCGCGCCGGGGGCGGGCCGGCGAGCCCGACTACTCCGAGGGGGTCGCCATCACGTCGTCGTTCTACCCGGACCCGCAGACGCACGTCGAGCCCGTCCGGTACGGACGGGGGTCCAACGCGATGGGGCTGCTGCAGACCGTGCTGGTCGACGGCGTCGGGCCCGGCGAGGGGCCGCGCTGGCGGCGCTGGCTCGGCGAGCTGTGGCGCCAGCGCCGGCACCTGCCCGCGCTGTACGACCTGCGCGGCTGGTCCCAGCGCACCGTCATCGCGCTGGTCATGCAGAGCCGCGACAACTCGCTCACCACGTTCACGCGGCGCGGGCCGCTCGGCAGGCGCCTGACGTCCCGGCAGGGCACCGGCGCCCCGAACCCGACGTGGATCCCCGTGGCGCACGACGCCGTGCGTGCGATGGCCGACCGCATGGGCGGCCTGGCGGGCGGCAGCGCGGGCGACCCCTTCGACGTGCCGATGACCGCGCACATCCTCGGCGGGTGCACCATCGGCGAGACCCCGGGCACGGGCGTCGTCGACCCGTACCACCGCGTGCACGGCCACCCGGGCCTGCACGTGCTCGACGGCTCCGCGGTCACCGCGAACCTCGGCGTCAACCCGTCGCTGACCATCACCGCGCAGGCCGAGCGGGCCTGCGCCCTGTGGCCCAACCGCGACGAGGCCGACGCCCGGCCCGCGCCCGGCGCCGGCTACGTCGTCGTGCCGCCGACGGCGCCCCTGCGACCCGCCGTCCCAGGCGCCGCGCCCGGGGCGCTGCGGCTGCCCCTCGTCGAGGTCCGGCACTCCTGACGTGCCGCGGACGCAGCGACGCCCCGACGGTGACCGTCGGGGCGTCGTCGTGCGGAGGGCGAGGGATTCGAACCCCCGGTGCATTGCTGCACAACGGTTTTCAAGACCGTCACATTAGGCCGCTCTGTCAGCCCTCCCGGGACGGCCGTACGGGCGCCCGTCCGGCACAGCAGTGTACCGGCCGGCGTACGCCCGCGGCCCCGGACGCCGAGGCGTTCCGGGGCCGCGAGAGCGACGGGCGGCAGGCGCTCAGGAGGCGCCGCCCCCCGACCGCAGCTGGCGCATGGCGAGCTGCACGAGGGCGATGAGCGTCTGCTTGGTCGCCGCGCGCGAGCGCGCGTCCGTGTAGAGCATCGGCACGTGCGCCGGGATCTGCAGCGCCTCGCGGACGTCCTCGAGCCGGTGCTTGGCCACGCCGTCGAAGCAGTTGACGCCCACGACGAACGGCACGCCCCGCGACTCGAAGTAGTCGATCGCCGGGAAGCACTGCTCCAGGCGGTCGGTGTCGACCAGGACGACGGCGCCGATGGCTCCGCGGATGAGGTCGTCCCACATGAACAGGAAGCGGTCCTGCCCCGGGGTGCCGAACAGGTACAGCCACAGGTTGCCCGGCAGGTTCACCCGGCCGAAGTCCATCGCCACGGTGGTGCTCGTCTTGCGGTCGGAGACCCCGCCCGCGTCGTCGACGCCCACCGAGTGCTCCGTCATCGCGGCCTCGGTGTTCAGCGGCTCGACGTCCGAGATGGAACCGATGAACGTCGTCTTGCCGACGGCGAAGCCACCGGCCACCACGATCTTCGTCACCGTCGGGGCGCCGGTGGGGGGCGCGGGGGCGGCGGCGGACTGCGCGGCGGTGCCCTCGGCCGGCCGCGAGGCGGCGGGCTGCGGAGCCGTGGTCGGCTGGGCGGGCGGCGCCTGCGGAGCAGCCTGCTGCGGCGGGGGCGCCGACACCTGCTGCGCCACCGGCCGCGCCGCCGCGCCGGACGGCGTCGCCGTCGCCGAGGCGGACGGCACCGAGGTGATCGGGCCCTGGGGCGCCGCCGCGGGGCGCGAGTCCTGGGCGGCGGCCGGGGCGCCGCCGAGCACGCTCTGCCGCTGGGGGGCGCCGACCGCCGCCGGCGCGCCGCCGGCCACCGGCGCGCTCACGGCGCCGAGGGCCGGGGACACCGGAGCCCACGCCGGGGACATGCCCCCGGAGGCTCCGGGCGCCGGGCTGTCAGAGGGCGGAAATGCCATTGAGAACACTCTCCAAGACGCTCAGAGACAGGCCCGAGTGGGAACTGCCGTGACCCGTGTGGACGTTCACCGGGGTCGAGGTGTGCACGGTGATGTGCCCCTCCTCCTGCATGTCCGCGACCAGGATGCGGACGACGCCGAGGGGCAGTCGCAGCAGCGCGGAGAGCTCCGCGATCGAGACGTAGGTGTGCGCGGCGTGCTGCAGGATCGCACGCTTCTCCGGGGTGAGCCCGACGCTCGTGACGGCACCGGGCATCACCTCGACCAGCGCCTCGAGCGGCAGGTCGGACAGGGCGGATCGGACGCGGCCACCGGTCACCGCATAGGGACGCACCGTCGAGGCCTCGTAGCCGTCTGCCGAGTGCGCACCCAGAGAACCGAACGATGCGTGCGTCATGGTCGCGACCTCATCCCACCCGCGCGGAGCGGGTCGAGCCGTCCACCGGAAGGTTCCCGCGCATCTCCGAGATCAGCTGCGGGGTGAGCGTGGCCTCGGTGCGGGAGACGAGCAGGGCCATCTCGTAGCCGATGAGCCCGATGTCGCACGAGGACTCCGCCACCACCGCGAGGACCGACCCGTTCGAGACGTTCATCAGGAAGAGGAAGCCGTTGTCCATCTCGATGACGGCCTGCCGCACGTTGCCGCCGTCGAGCTGGCGCGCCGCCCCGCGCGTCAGGCTCGACATGCCGGAGACGATCGCCGCGAGCTGGTCACCGCTGGTGCGGTCGAGCTGGTCGGACATCGCCATGAGCAGACCGTCGGCCGAGACCACCAGGGTGTGGCGGCTGCCCGGGACGGTGCGCACGAAGTTGTCGAGAAGCCACCCGAAGTTGGTCGCTTCAGTACTGAGGGTCACGCTTCCTCCTCGTCGATACGCCGAAGGCGCAGGTCACCGCTGGTGCGGCGCGGATCCAGGGACATCATTCACGGTGGGGGCGGCCTGCGTCGAGGCCCGGACGGCCCCGGCGTCGTTCCGGCCGCGGCTCGTGGCGGACTGGAAGGCCGACAGTCGCGACCTCAGCTGCTCCGGGTCCCGCTCGATACGGGCCGTGAACCGCTCGGTCGACGCGGTCGACTCCCCCGCCCGCTGGCGTCGCGCGAGGCCGCCGGCCTCGTTCGCGACCGTCGTCGGGCGGTACGTCTGCTCGTTCGTCGAAGTCACGTTCCCTTCCTGGAAGACGCCGCGCTGCAGCATCGTGGACATCTCCTCGTACAGGACGGCCGAGGCCATCCACTCCGAGCGCGCCTCGACGGTGTCGGGCACGAAGTGCGGGTCCAGCGGGTCGTAGCCCGCCGGCTCCGTGGGGCGCAGCGGCAGCACGGAGCCGCCGTACGACGTCGCCGCCGAGGCCGCCGGCTCGTCGACCGGCTCCTGCCGCGGCGCGTCGTCCCGCGGCGTCTCGTACGCGGGGGCGGCCCCGAAGGCAGGTGCCTCGGGCCGGGCCGGCTCCGGCGCGGCCGGGGAGGCCGGCGGGAACGGCGACGCTGTCGGGGCGGCCGGGGCCGCGGGCTCGTCGGCCGAGGGCCTGCGCCCGAACAGGCCGCGCTTGCGACCGCCCTGCGCCGGCGTCTCGCGGCCGGCGCGACGCCCCGGCAGGTCGGCGATGAGGTCCTCGAACGCCGGCAGCTCCTGGAGCGCGTCCTGCCCCGGCGCCTCCGCGGGCGCGTGCGAGTCCGTCGGTGCGAACGGGCTCGAGGACGAGGGCGTCACCGGGTCGAACGACGGCCCGGGGCCGGGAGCCGAGACCGGCCCCGCAGCGGGCTCCGTGACCTCGCGCACGACCGGGTCGAACGACGACGCCACGGGCTCGGCGTAGGGCACGGGCGCGGGCTCGTGCCCGACCGGCTCCACGACCGGCGCGATCGGCTCGGCCGGGGCGGGCGGCTCGACCGGCGCGGCCGAAACGATCGGCGCGACGGGCTCGACCGGCGCGGCAGGTGCGACGTCCCGGGTCGGCAGCGCGACGGCCGGTGCCGCCTCGGTGGCCGGCCGGTACGGCTCCGGCTGCACGGGGGCGGGGGCGACCGGCTCCGCAGCGGCTGCCTCGACCGGGCCGTCGACGGGGGTGTCGACCGGCGCCGGGGTGGGCGCCGCCGCGACCGGGACGTCCTGCGCGGAGAGCGGTGCGACGGGCTGCACGGGGGCCGGCGCCGCAGGCGCCGGCTCGGCCGGCGTCAGCGGTGCGAGCTCGTCGGGCAGGGCCGCAGGGTCCTCCGTCACCGCGTCGAGCTGGAGCGTGCTCTCGGTCTCCGAGACGTCGAGCGAACCCATCGAGCGGAAGCTCGAGAACAGGCCCGCGCGCTGGTCGACGCCGAGGACCGGTGCGGACACCGGCTCCGGCTCGGCGACGGGCTCGGGCTGCGCGCGGTGCCGGCTCGGCAGCGCACCTGCCGAGGCCTCGACCTCGGCCGGCGGGCGCCAGGAGTCGGTGGTCGTGTCGTCCAGGTCCGGCAGCTCGGGCGTCGCGAGCGGCGGGAGCACGATCGGCCCGGTGTCCGGCCGCGTCACGGCCTCGCCGGAGCCGACGCCGGAACGCCGCCGCCGGGGCATGCCGACCGACGTCGTGCCGTCGGTGAGCGCGTCGAGGTCGACCGGCACCGCGGCCGGGGGCTCGGGCTCGACCGGGAGGCCTGCCTGCGGCGCCGGAGCGACCGGAGCCACGGCCGGGGTCGGCATCGTGGGGGGCTCCACCGCGTCGGGGGCGCCCGACGAGGGAGCCGGCTCCGGGGCCGCGACGGGCACCGCGCCGATGGGCCCGGAGGCCTGCTCCTCGAACGCCTCCGCGATCTGGCCGCCGAGGTCGGCGGCCGCGTTCTGCGTGGCCGACTCCAG
>NZ_JBHVBO010000182.1:0-7971 GCF_042668085.1 Isoptericola sp. NPDC057391
GCCCTGGGGCGCCGGCGCCTCGACGGCCGCGTCCTGCGGGGCGGCGTCGCCGTCCTGGAGGGCGAGGACGCGCGCGACCATCGGCGCGACGTCGTGGTCGTCCGTCCCGGCGGCCTCGACCGTGGCGAGCACGGCGCGCAGGGTGTCGACGAGCGCGAGCAGGACGTCGGCCGTGGCCTGGTCCATGCGGCGTGCGCCGTCGCGCAGCTCGGACAGCAGCGACTCCCCGACGTGGGAGACCCGCTCGAGGTTGCCGAAGCCGAGGAAGCCGCTGGTGCCCTTGATGGTGTGCACCGTGCGGAAGATGCTGCTCAGCAGGGGCCGCGACGACGGGTCGTCCTCGAGCGCCACGAGGTCCCGGTCCAGCTGGTCCAGGTTCTCGTAGGACTCGACCAGGAACTCGTGGACGATCTCGTCCATCTCGTCCACGCCATACCTCCCGGCCGCCGGCGGCGGCTTCGTCTCGGCGCCGTCGTCGGCGTCCCGTAAGCGGGGCGTCGTCGGCGTCCCGGTGACCGCCGCGGTGGGCGGTCACCCGGCACTGTCGGCACGCGCCCCCGGCTCGTGGGGCGATCCCCACCACAGCGCGTACCCCCGCGCCGCCAGGGCGGGGGCGTGGGCGCGCGCGTGCGCCGCGCACAGGTGCAGGTCGCCGTGCCGGCCGACTGTCACGCGGGCCCGGGCTCCCCCGCCGCACGCGTCGCAGTCCTCGTCCCCCGCCGCGCGCCCGGGCACGAGCTCCCAGGGGCGCCGGGGCGCCCTCACGCGGCGGTGGCGCGCTGCGCCGCGCGGTTCACGAGACCGGCCGCCTCGCGGCGCGTCATCCCCTGCAGCACGAGCTCGTCGACGAGCGAGGCGATGAGCTCGTGCACGTCGCCGGGGTGGAGGACGGCGCCGGCACGGCGGCGGGCGAGCTCCTTGGTCAGCGGGGCGGTGCGCTCGGCGACGGTCGTCGGTCGCGGGCGGGCAGGGACGGCAACCATGGTTTCTCCTCTCGTGCCTCGCGGGGCGAGGCGTCCGAGCGTCTATGCGCCGAGGACGAGGGACTCCCGCACGGGCCGGGCGGCGGGGCGCGTCCCGAGTTGGCGGGCGGGCTGGCGCGCGGCCTCGACGATCGCCGCGAGCGTGTCGCGCACCGCGACCGGGGTCCGGCCGAGGGGCGCGCCGGGCAGCGCGGCGGCGGCGGCGAGGGCGTCCAGGTACCGGCCGGCGTCGCGGTCCACGTCGACGGCCCCGCGGTCCGGGTCCCAGGCGGACCGGGCCTCGTGCTCGTGCGCCAGGAAGACCGCGGCGAGGTGGGCCACCCAGGCGGCGTCGACGCCGGTGCCCGCCACGGCGCCCTTGATCCCGACCCGGGTGCGCGAGACGGCGGGCCGGCCCGGGCGGGCACGGTCCGCGAGCGCGTCGTGGGCCAGGAGGTCGGCGATCCGGCGGCCGTACTCGTGCGTCGCGACGACCTCGAGGTGGGCGTCGGCGTAGGCGCCCCACAGGTCACCGAGAGCCGCGACACGCGGGTCGGTCACGGTCTGCGCGGAGCGCAGCGCGACGACGGACCGCAGCGCGAGCTCGTCGTCCTCCTCGACCCAGGCCAGCATCCGGGCCCGGACGCCGGGGTCCAGGGGCCGCTCGAGCGCCGGGAGCTCGAACGCGTCGCGCAGCACGGCCGCGTCGATGTGCGTCCGCAGGACGCCGCGCTGGCGGGCGGCAGCGTCGACGTGCGTCGCGTGCAGGCGGTCCAGCCGCTCGTCGCGGCCGAGCTCGACGACCTCGGCCGCGTGGTCGGGCACGACGGGCAGCTCGTGCAGCAGGCCGGCCATGCGCCCGTCGGCGTCGAGGGTCCCCTCGAGCAGCTCGGTGGAGACGATCTGCCCGACCCGCCGCGTGGCGCGCACGCTGCGCAGCAGCGTGCGGTGCATGAGGGTGAAGTCGCCGAGCGCCTGGCGGATCGACCCGGCGGCGCTCGCCCCGTCGGCGAACACCTCGAGGTCGAAGAACTTGGTGCCGTTGCGCCCCCGGGAGTCGCCGGCGGCGCCGTCCGTGCTGGGCAGGTCGAGGATCTTGCGGGTGTAGAAGTCGACGGCGGCGTCCACCATGTCGTCGTGCAGGTACCGGGCGATCGAGTGCCGGTGGCAGTAGCGGAGCGTCTCCGTCGGCACGAGGCGCGTGCGGAACACCGCCTCGTAGATCGACATGCGCGCGTCGCGCTCGGCGAGCGAGCCGGAGCGCACCCGGCGCGCGAGCTCGGACGTGGTCCGGTCGAGCTCCTCGCTCTCACGGTCGTGGAGGGTCGGGCGGGGGGGGGCGGCGTCGAGGACGACGGCGGACAGGATCTGCATGACAGGGGTGTGTGCGGCGCCCCCGCGAAAATCGGGCCTCGAACGACCGCCGTCGCTGTGACCTCGCCCACACCCTGTCCCGCCGGCCCGGCACGGGCGGTGGCTGCGACCTGTCCCGGCGGCATAGGGCCGGTGAGAGCGTCTCGGCGAAGGGGGACCCGTGGAGCACAGGCGCAGGTCGTCCGACCTGGAGCCCGGCGAGCACCTGCTGCTGTCGCCGCTGTCCGCGGTGCCGCTCCCGATGCCGTGGACGGTGCCCGCCGGGCGGCGCCGGTGGCCGGCGCTGCGCCCCGAGGCGATGTGGCACCCCCTGCTCTGGCTCCCGCGCCGGCTCGGCACGCCGCGCGTCCTGCGCGACCCGGCGGCCGGCCGCACCCGGGGCGAGGCGTACGACGAGTGGGCGCTGCGGGTCGTGCTCGAGCTCACCGAGTCCGCCCCGGTGACGGTCGAGGGCGGCCGGTGGCTCCTCCTGCACGACCCGGCGCACGGGCGGCACGTCCGGCCGGCCGACCCCGGCGACGACGCGCTCGTGCCGCTCTACGACGCGCACTCCGGCACCTGGCTCGACGTCCTCGCGACCGTCGGGCTCGACGTCGACGACCCCGCCGACGTGGCCCGGGTGCGCGCCTGGCTCGACGGGGAGCCCGACGAGGCGCTCGACCGCGTCGACCTCGACCGGCACCTGCGGGCTCGCGGCCGCGACGAGGCGTGGGCGCTGCACCGTGCGCAGGGCCCGCTCGCCGCCCCGGACGGGACCCGCACCTACGTCGAGGACCTTCGCGACGCCTCGTCCGCCCTGGTCGCGCGGGAGATCGACGCGCTGGTCGCCGTCGTCGACGCCGGCGCAGGCGGCGCCGCCGGGCTCGCCCGGCTGGCCGCGGCCATGCTGTCGCCGGCCCCGGACGTGGCGGAGGACCTCGGGCTGACGCTGCACGTGCTGGCCGCACGCCTGGAGCGGGCGGCCACGCCCACGGCGGCGCGGGCGGCCGCGGCGGACCTGCGCGGCGTGCTCGGCGCCGTCGCCGACGCCGCGGCGCCCGGCCTGCGCCGTACGACGCGGCGGGCGGAGGCCGAGGCCGAGGACGTGCTGTGCCAGGCGCGCGGGCTCGGGTGGGAGCGTGTCCCCGGATGAGGACGCCCGTGGCGGTCAGGCCCGCCCGACGGTGCTCGCGCGCACCACGAGCCGCGGCTCGCACGTGACGAGCCGGTGCGAGTGCGCCTCGGGGCCCGTCACCAGCTCCTCCAGCAGGAGCCTCACCGCCTCCCGGCCGACGGCCTCCCCCGGCTGACGGACGGTCGACAGCGGGACCGCGGAGTCCCAGGCGGCGCGGTTGTCGTCGTAGCCGATGATCGCGACGTCGTCCGGTACCCGTAGCGAGGACGACAGCAGCAGCGACTGCAGCACGCCCAGGGCGAGCAGGTCCGCGGCGGCGACGACGGCGTCGGGGCGCTCGCGGGGGTCGCGCAGCACGAGGTCGTCGCCCACGCGTCGGCCGTCCTCGACCTGGACGTTCCCCGTCTGCTCGACCTCGAGCACCACGCCCGGGTGCTCGGCGACGGCGCGCTCGACCCCCAGCAGGCGGTCGCGGACCGGCACGAGCTCGGTCGTGCCGGCGAACAGCAGCCGCCGGCGCCCCTGCTCGACGAGGTGCGTCGCGGCCAGGTAGCCGCCGAGCTCGTTGTCCGGCACCACGGAGCAGACGTCCGAGTGGTCGCCCGGCGCGTCGACGACGACGAGCGGGACGCCCGGGGCGGAGCGGTGCAGGTCCTGCGTGGACCCGTGGTTCGCGGCGACGAGGATGCCCGCCACCCGGTCCTCGACGAACAGGTCGACGTACGTGCGCTGCTTCTCCTCCGACATGTCGGAGTTCGCCAGCAGCAGGTTCAGCCCGGCCCGGCCGGCCTCCTCCTCGGCGCCCCGCGCGATGTCCAGGAAGTAGGAGTTCGCGAGGTCGATGATGACGAAGCCGAGCGTCGAGCTCCGCCCCGCGGCCAGCGACCGCGCGACGCCGTTGCGGACGAACCCGAGCTCCCGGATCGCCGCCTCGACCCTGGCCCGGGTCGCCGGCGTGACGCGCACCGTGCCGTTGAGGACGTTCGACACCGTGCCCATCGACACACCAGCGGCGCGCGCGACGTCCGAGATGCTGGGGGACGAGCGTCTCACCGGGGTCGTCGCTCCTCGGGCCGGCGGGTGGGGACGAGACGAGATTACCCGCGGCCACGGCCCGCTGGTCCTGCGCGCGGAGCAGCGGCGGGTGTCGGCCCTCCCCGATGGGTCGCGACCGGCTCGGGTCCGCGCCATGATCTTGTCGTCCTGCTGACTCGACCACGGTGACAACCGCCCGCACCACCGGTGAGTCGCCACCAGACAGGGAGCAAGCACCGTGCGTAGCCCAGCTCGTCGCAGTGTCGCGACCGGCGCAGCAGCCGCGCTCGTGACAGTCGCTTTCGTCACCTCGGGACAGGCGGCCACCACCGCCGACGCCCCACCTCCGGACAGCAGCTTCCAGAAGGTCACTCTCAACGACCGGCCCGGCGAGCCGATGGACCTCGCCGTGCTCCCGAACGACGACGTCCTGCACGTCACGCGAGCCGGCCAGGTCTGGCTCAACGAGGCGGACTCCGGCGTCAACCGCATGATCGCCCAGCTCGACGTCTACCAGCACGACGAGGAGGGCCTGCAGAGCATCGCCGTCGACCCGCACTTCGACGGCAAGAAGAACCGCTGGATCTACATGTACTACTCGCCGCCGCTGGACACCCCGGTCGACGACCCGGCGACCCCCGACGTCAACGAGGGGGACGCCCCCTTCACCGGCGAGCCGGAGGACTTCGAGCCGTTCGAGGGGCTCATCCGGCTGTCGCGGTTCGAGTACCACCGTGGCGAGATCGACCTCGGGTCCGAGGAGCAGATCATCGACGTCCCGGTCGACCGGGGCATCTGCTGCCACGTCGGCGGCGACATCGTGTTCGACTCCGACGGCAACCTCGTGCTGTCGACCGGGGACGACACCAACCCGTTCTTCTCCGACGGCTACGCGCCGCTCGACGACTCGCCCGGCACCAACCCGGCGTTCGACGCGCGTCGCACCGCGGGGAACACGAACGACCTGCGCGGCAAGCTCCTGCGGATCACGCCGAAGCGAGGGGGCGGGTACACGATCCCGGACGGCAACCTGTTCGAGCCGGGCACGCCGGGCACGCGGCCCGAGATCTACGCCATGGGGCTGCGCAACCCGTTCCGTGTCGAGGTCGACCCGGACACCGACGCGATCTACGTCGGCGACTACTCCCCCGACGCCGCGGTGCCGGACCCGGACCGCGGACCGGCCGGACAGGGCAGGTGGACGATCGTCCGCGAGGCCGGCAACTACGGCTGGCCGTTCTGCGCCACTGCCGAGCTGCCCTACGTGGACTACGACTTCGCGACCGGGACGCCCGGCGAGGAGTTCGACTGCTCCGCGCCGGTCAACGACTCGGCCCACAACACCGGCCGCACGCAGCTGCCACCGGTGACCCAACCCGACGTGTGGTACTCGTACGGGGTCTCCGAGGAGTTCCCCGAGCTCTCGGCGGGCGAGGGCGACGGCATCGGGCCGATGGCGGGCCCCGTCTACCAGTTCGACCGCCGCGACACCCGTGGACCCCGGCCGGTCGCCTGGCCCCGGTACTACGACGGCGTGCCGCTCTTCTACGAGTGGACGCGCGACTACGTCAAGGCCATGCACCTCGACAGGGGCGGCGCGCTCGAGGAGATCGAGCCCGTGCTGCCGTCGTTCGTGTTCGACAACCCGATGGACGTGGAGTTCGGGCCGAACGGCGCCCTCTACGTGCTCGAGTACGGCGACGGCTTCTTCGCCGAGAACCCGGACGCCCAGCTGGCGCGGATCGACTACCTGGGCCGCGGCGGGAACCGCAGCCCCACGCCGGTGATCGACGCGGACGTCACGTCCGGGCTGCCCCCGCTGACGGTGAGCTTCTCCAGCGAGGGCACCACCGACCCGGACGGCGACCGCCTCCGGTTCGCGTGGGACTTCGACGGGGACGGCGACGTCGACGCCCGCGGGCCGGACGCCACCCACACCTACGCCGAGCCCGGCGTCTTCCGCGCCAGCCTGACCGTGACGGACGTCGGCGGGCGGGACCGCGGGCGCCACGCCTCGGCCGACGTCGACGTCGTCGTCGGCAACGAGACGCCGCAGGTGAGCTTCGTGACCCCGGTCGAGGGGCAGGGCTTCACCTTCGGCGACACGGTGACCTACGAGGTCCAGGTGACCGACGACCAGCCGGTCGACTGCGACGCGGTGGAGGTGACCTACGTCGTCGGGCACGACGAGCACGGCCACCCGCAGACCACGGCGTCGGGGTGCACGGGGTCGATCGTCACCACGGTGCCGTCGGGTCACGACCCGGAGAACGACACCCTCCGAGGGGTCTTCGTGGCCGAGTACACCGATCCCGGCACCGACGGCCTCCCGGGCCTCACGGGCACCGACGAGGTGGTGCTCGTCCCCACCGAGTGACGCGACGGCGGGTGCCCGGCCGGTCACGACCGGGCACCCCCGCCGCCCCGCATCCCTGCACGAACCAACGACCTCAACGACGAGGAGTCGAATCATGTGTTACGGCTACGACGGCGACGAAGCGTTGCGCCGTTCTCTCGAGACCCAGACGCCCGGGACCGGTGGCCTGTCCCGCCGCACGCTGCTGCGAGGCGCCGCCACCGGCGCGGCGGGACTCGCCCTCACCGGGACCGCGGCGGGCGCCGCGACCGCCGCACCGCACGGCCACCCGTGGCACCACGGGCGACGCCGGGTCCCGCCCGGGCGCATCAGCCTCCAGCTGTGGACCGTCCGCGAGGGCCTCGGCGAGCCGTGGGGGCCCGGCGTCTACGACGAGACGCTCACCGCGATCGCCCGCATGGGCTATCCCCGCGTCGAGCAGGCGCTCGGCTACTTCGGCCGGACGGCGCGCGAGCTGCGCGCCTTCTACGACGACATCGGCGTCCGGGCGTCGTCGTCGCACGACGGCATCTCCGAGTCCCGCGCCGCGGCGCACGAGAAGTTCCAGAACGCGGTCACCCTGGGCCAGCGCTACGTCGTCGTGCCGTTCCTGAGCTCGGAGTCCCGCGCCGACTGGGAGCAGTGGGCCGACCAGATGAACGCCGAGGCCCGCATCGCGCGCACCTACGGCCTGGCGTACGGGTACCACAACCACGCCCACGAGTTCACCACCGACCTGGGCGGCGTCACCCCCTGGGACGTGCTGACCTCGCGCCTCGACCCGCGGTACGTGCACCTCGAGATCGACCTCTACTGGGTCGTGACCGGGGGCGTGAACCTGGGCCTGTCGAACGACGCGGCGCAGCGGTTCGCCCTGCGCACCATCCGCCGCTCGCCGCTGCGCGTGCGGCAGTACCACGTCAAGGACCGGCACACCACCGGCCCCGAGGAGACCAGTCACGCCGATCTCGGCACCGGCTTCATCGACTTCGAGCGGTTCTTCCGCGCGCACCAGGTCGAGGAGTACATCGTCGAGAACGACACCCCGGACGTGACCTACCTCCAGACCGCCGAGGTCGGCTACCGCTATCTGAGGAAGATCCGCTTCTGAGCGTCGGACGCCACGACGC
>NZ_JBHVBO010000183.1:0-7955 GCF_042668085.1 Isoptericola sp. NPDC057391
GACCCGGTCCACGGCCCGGCGCGGGCGCCGGGCTCGGTGCCGGGCTCGGCGACGGGGGCACCGGGGCGGGCACGGGGCCCGCCGGCACGGGCAGCGGGCCGCCGGCCTCCGACGGCCCGGCCTCGGCCGACCGGGGCCGCGCGGCACGACGGCGCGTCCGCGACGGCGGGGCCGACTCCGCCCTCGACTCCGACCTGTCGCGCGGCGCCTGCACCGTGGCGGGCATCTTCCCGCCCAGCGCGAGGCCGACGGCCACGCCCTCGGCGAAGGTCTCGGGGTCCACGCCGCCGGTCGCCTCGGTCGCCCGCGCGGAGGCGTCGTCGTCGGGCGCGGCCACGGTGTCCGTGGAGCCCGCCGCGGCGGCGGGCGCAGACAGGCTCGGGGCCGACGGCGCGGACGCGGGGTGGATCACCAGCGGCGAGACGTCCACGAAGCGGCGACCGTCCGCGCTGTGCACCACGCCCATCTTCAGCACCTCGACGGGCATGGTGGGCTGGCGCAGGAAGTCGACGGCGTTGAGGATCTCCTCGCTCGCCTCCTGGCAGATGACGATGAGGCGGGCGCTGCTGCGGCCCGGCTGCGAGCGGGTGATGGGCACGCTGTCGTAGAACGCGGACACGTCGCGGTGGAAGGCCGACGGCCCGCCGTGGTACCGCTCGGCCAGGGCGCCGCGCGTCAGGCGGCCGGCGGCCCCGGCGTGGTCGAGCGCGCGGGTGAGGGCGGCGCGGTCCAGGTCGGCGACGAGCTCCACGACGACGGGCGAGCCGGTCGCGTCGAGGGCGAGCAGGTGCGGCTCGTCCGGGCCGGAGCCGGGACTGACGGGGAAGATCTGCTCGCCGAGCAGACCGTCGATGTGGCTGTCCACCACCCGGTGGGCGGTGGTCCCGACACCCTGGGCACTTGCCGCGGGCGACCGGTCGGACTGGACGAGGAGGGGCCTCTGGGCATCGACCTCGAACAGGGGCATGGCACACCACTCCTGGATCGGACCCGACCCCGGCGGCCGGATCCCGGGCCAAGCCTAAGGCCCCTGCGGCGTGGCGTGTACCACAGCGGGCTCCCAGGCGCGCGTCGACGCGCCAGGCCGCCCACGGCGAGGTGTGGCGGGGGTTCCGGGCTACGCGTGCCCGGTGCCGCCGTCGTCGGCGAGCCGCTCCTCGACGCGCGCGACCTTCGCGTCCAGCTGCCCGGTGTACCCGGGCCGGATGTCCGCCTTGAGCACCAGGGACACCCGGTGCCCGCCCGCGCCCACGGCCTCGGTGGCGCGCTGGATCACGGGCATCACCTCGTCCCAGTCGCCCTCGATCTCGGTGAACATCGCGGTGGTGCGGGTGGGGAGCCCGGACTCGCGGACGATGCGGACGGCGGCGGCGACGGAGTCCGCGACGGACTCGCCCGCGCCGAGCGGGGCGACGGAGAATGCGAAGACGGCCATGCCCCCATCCTGCACGCCCGCGTCCCTCCGCGAGGACCGTAGGCTCGTCGGGTGAGCACACGCGTCACCCTTCTCGCCGGCGGGGTCGGCGGCGCCCGCCTGGCCCACGGCCTCGCCCTCGCCCTGCCCGACGACGGCGCGCCCGCGCCGGACGGCGGCCTGACGGTCGTCGTGAACGTCGGCGACGACACCGAGCGGCACGGCCTGCTGGTCTCCCCCGACCTCGACACGGTCATGTACACGCTGGCCGGCCTGAACGACGAGACCCGCGGCTGGGGGCTGACCGACGAGACGTACACGACGCTCGACCAGCTGGCACGGCTCGGCGAGGACACGTGGTTCACGCTGGGCGACCGGGACCTCGCCACGCACGTCGTGCGGACGGCCGCGCTGCGCGAGGGCCAGCCCCTGCACGCGGTGACGGCGCGGCTCGCGACGGCGCTGGGCGTGCGGGCGCGGCTGCTGCCGGTGACCGACGACCGGCTGCGCACGCTCGTCGACACGCCGTCCGGCCGGGTCGCGTTCCAGGAGTACTTCGTGCGGCGGCAGCACGCCGACGCGGTGCTGGGGACCGAGCTCGACGGGGTCGCCGCCGCCCGGCCCGCGCCCGGCGTGCTCGACGCCGTCGCGGGCGCCGACCTGCTCGTCGTCGCGCCGTCCAACCCGTTCCTGTCGGTGGAGCCGGTGCTGGCCGTGCCCGGGGTGCGCGACGCCGTCCTGGCCTCGTCCGCCCGGCGCGTGGCGGTGAGCCCCATCGTGGGCGGGCAGGCGATCAAGGGCCCCGCCGCGCAGATCCTCGAGACGCTGGGGCACGAGGTGTCGGCGCTGGGCGTGGCCCGCCTGTACGCCGACCTGGTGGACGTCATGGTCGTGGACGACGCCGACGCCGCCCTCGCGGAGCCCATCCGCGACCTCGGCGTCGAGGTGCTCGTCACCGACACGATCATGGGCGGCGCCGGCGGCCGCGAGCGCCTCGCCCGCGACCTGCTCGCCCTCGGATGAGCGCGCCGGGTCCCGGCGACGGGCGCGGCGGGACGGTCGCGCTCGTGCCGCTGCGCGACGGCGTCTCGGGCAAGTCGCGGCTCGCGTCCTCCCTCGACCCGGCCGCACGACGCCGGCTGGTCGCGTCGCTGGCGCGCCACGTCGTCGCCGTCCTGCAGGCCGCGGACGGCGTCGACCGCGTGCTGGTGGTCACCGCCGACGTGCCGTTCGTGGTCGAGACCCTCGGCCCCGCTCACGGCGGCGGTCCGCGCCCGGCGCGTGTCGAGGTGGTCCCCCAGCCGCCGGACCGGCCGGGCCTGAACGCGGCGCTCGACGTCGGCCGGGAGGCGGCGCTCGAGGGTGGCGCGGAGCGGCTGCTCGTGGCGCACGCCGACCTGCCGCTGCTCGCGCCCGACGACGTCGCGGCGCTGCTCGCCGCGGGAGCGACCGCCGCGCCCGACGACGCGCCGCCCGTCGTCGTCGCCACGGACCGCCACCTCGCGGGGACGAACCTGCTGGTGCTGCCCGCGACGGCCGCCTTCCGGTTCCGGTTCGGCGAGGCGTCGCGCGCGGCGCACGTCGCCGAGGCCGAGCGCGCCGGCCTGCGGCCCGTCGTCGTGCGCCGCCCGGGCACCGCCGTCGACCTGGACACGATCGACGACTGGGGCGAGCTGCCCCGCGCCGTCCGCGACCGGCTGCGGCACGGGCTGGACCTGCCCCTCCCCTGACCCCGCGCGGCTCAGGGGTGCGTGTCGGTCGCGGCGATCACGCTGTCGAGGCGGGCGATCGCCGCGGCGAGGTCGTCGAGCCGGCCGCGGAGGCGGGCGCGCTGCTCGTGCAGCATCGCGCGCTGCTCGTGGTCGGTGTGCCCGGAGTCGATGCAGGGCAGCAGCCGGGCGATGTTGCCGCTGGTCAGGCCGGCGGCGTAGAGCTGCTGGAAGAACTGCACCCGGTCCACGGCCGTCTCGTCGTAGAGCCGGTGCCCGGCGGGCGTCCGCACGGTCCGCAGCAGACCCTGCTCCTCGTAGTAGCGCAGGGCGCGCACGCTCACGCCCGCACGCTGCGCCACCTCACCGATCTTCAGCACACCGGCGCCAACGACGTGCTCGGTGCGGGGCATTCCGAGCGCCCCGCTCAGCGGGATCGCGACGGGGCGGCGACCGCCTCCGGATACAGCGCCTCGGCCGGCTCGCCGAGCCGGGACCGCCACTCGCGGGTCGTCTCGTCGCCGAACACCTCGAGGGCGCCGGCCGCGAACCCGTCGAGCGCCCGGCGCACGACGTCGAGCGGCTCCGCGAGCGCCCAGTCGTCCTGCCCCCGGGCCCAGCCCGACATGTCCGTGTCCACGAGGGCCATGGCCAGCCCGGTGACCTGCGTGCCCTGGCCGGCCAGCTCGAGCCGGACGCCGTTGGTCAGCTGCCACGCGGCGGCCTTCGCCGCCCCGTACGTGTCGGCGAACCCGAACGCGCGGAACGCGCTCTGGGAGAGCACGTCGAGGATCCCGCCGCCGCCGTTCCTCCCGAGGATCGGCGCGAACGCCCGCACCATCCGCAGCGTGCCCCAGTAGTTGACGTCCATCTCCCGACGGGCGCCCTCGAGGTCGCCGCCGACGAACGGGGTCAGCGCCGCCACGCCCGCGTTGTTGACGAGGATCGTGACGTCCTGCGCGCGCTCGGCGGCCGCGGCCACCGAGTCGTCGTCGGTCACGTCCAGACGGAGCGGCGTGGCGCCCGGGACGTCGACCGCCTCCGGCTGTCGTGCCGCGGCGTAGACCTTCGTGGCGCCCCGGCCGAGCAGCTCGGCGACGAAGTGCCGGCCGATCCCTCGGTTGGCGCCGGTGACCAGGGCGATCTGATTCGTGATGTCCATGCGCGGGACGCTAGGACCTGACGTCGGCGTCAGGGTCAAGGGGTCACGACGACCCGGCGACGCCCGCACCGCTCAGTTCCGCGCGGGGGACCGGTCCATCCGGCATGAGCATCGAGCTGATCGAGCAGGCCACGCTTCCGGACGCCGACTTCGAGGGTTATCTGCACGGGTCCACCGTGTCGGTGATGTTCGAGCGGTTCGACCGCGACGGCGTCGGTCCCCGCCTGCACCGCCACCCGTACACGGAGACGTTCATCCTGCGCTCGGGCCGGGCGCTGTTCCGGGTCGGGGACGACGAGGTGGTCGCCGTGGGCGGCCAGATCCTCGTCGCCCCCGCCGGGACGCCGCACAAGTTCACCGTGATCGGGCCCGAGGTGTACGAGGCGCTGCACGTGCACGCGAACGACCGGTTCGTGACGGAGTGGCTGGAGTAGCCCCCGTTCACACGGCGTCGAGCCGCGCGCGCACGTCGTCGTCGAGGTCGAGCTCGGCGGCGCCGAGGATCTCGTCGAGCTGGGCCAGGCTGCTGGCCCCGACGATCGGGACCACCGGCACCGGGCCGCCGAGCAGCCAGGCGAGCGCCACCTGGTTCGGGGTGGCGCCGATCTCGTCCGCGACCTCGCGCAGCACCCGGAGCCGCGCGTGCGTCGTCGGGTGGTCGAAGCCGTCCCACAGCGGCTTGTCGTCGCGCACCAGCGCGCCCTGCATGAGCGGGGAGTAGGCGACGACGGCGAGCGGGCTGCCCGCCTCGGACGACGCGCGGGCGTAGTCCAGCAGCTCGTACGACGCCCAGTTGTGCCGGCCGACGTCGGGCCGCGGGTAGGGGTAGGTGAGCTGCTGCTGCACCAGGCCGTAGGGCGCGACGCCCTGGCGGCGGGCCTCCTCGCGCGCCTCGACCACGCGGTGCAGGGCGACGTTGGAGATGCCGGTGATCCCGACCAGCCCCTCCGCCTGCAGCTTGCCGAACGCGCCGACCGTCTCGGCGAGCGGGGTGTCGTAGTCGTCGACGTGGCCGTAGTACGCGTCGACGTGCTCGACGCCGAGGTGGCGCAGGCTCTCGCGCGCCTCCCAGGCGATGGTCTCGGCGCCGAGGCCCTGGTAGTTCGTGGGCGGCACGTGCTGCAGCGGCAGGTTCGGGTCCTTCTTGGCGGCGCCCACCTTGGTGGCGATCCGCAGCTCGTCGCGGTTGCGCCGTGCGGCGAGCCACCGGCCGAGGACGTCCTCGCTGTCGCGGCCGTGCCCGCCGCCCCAGCCGTTGTAGTTGTTGGCGGTGTCGAGGAAGGTGCCGCCGGCCTCGACGAAGCGGTCGAGGATCGCGAACGAGGTCTCCTCGTCGGTCCGGGTGCCGAACCACATGGTGCCGAGGCAGAGCGTGCTGACGTCGAAGGACGTCGTGCCGTCGCCGATCGTGCGGTAGCGCATGAGTGCTCCTGTCGGGGTGTCCGTGATGGGGGCCGGCGGACCGCCCGCCGGCCGACACCCACGACGCTACGAACGGATCGGCCCGGGTGTACCGTCCAATTCCATGGCTTCCGCCCAGACCAATTCGATCCTGGCGTGGGACACCGTGCTCGACCTCGGGGACGACGACGCCCCGCTGGTCGCGCGCCTCGAGCGCGCCGTGCGCGACGCCGTGCACGCCGGCCGCGTCCCCGGCGGGGCGGCGCTGCCGCCGTCGCGCGCCCTCGCGGAGACTCTGGGGGTGTCGCGGTGGGTCGTGACGGAGGTCTACGGCCAGCTCGTCGCGGAGGGGTTCTGCGAGGCGCGGGTCGGGTCCGGCACGCGGATCGCGGCCGGCGCGGCCGCGCACGCCACGCCGAAGCACGCGACGACGGATCCCACCGGGTCTGCCGCCCCCGCACGCCGGGCGCGCCTGGACCTCGCCCCCGGCGTCCCCGACCTGCGGCACGTCCCCCGGGCGGCCTGGCTGCGGGCGCTGCGCGACACCCTCGCGGACACCCCCGACGCCGACCTGGGCGCCCCGCACCCCGCCGGCCACCCGGCGGCCCGCGCCGCCGTCGTCGAGTACCTGGCGCGGGCACGATCCACGTGCGCCGGCCCCGACGACGTCCTGGTGACGCACGGCGCCACCGACGGGATGACCCGGCTCGCCCGCGCGCTGCGCTCCGCCGGGCACCACGCCGTCCTGGTCGAGGACCCGAGCTGGGGCCGGCTGCGCGACGTCGCGCGCGACGCCGGCCTGGTCCCCGTGCCGGTGCCCGTGGACGGCCGCGGCATGGACGTCGACGCACTCGCCGCGGCCGCCGCACGGACCGGCGCCCGCGCCGCGCTGGTCACGCCGGCGCACCAGTTCCCCACCGGGGTGGCCCTTGCGCCCGAGCGCCGCGACGCGCTCGTGTCGTGGGCGCGCGCCGTCGACGGCCTCGTGGTCGAGGACGACTACGACGCCGAGTTCCGCTACGACCGGCGACCGGTCGCGGCGCTGCAGGGTCACGACCCGGGTCGCGTCGCGCTGCTCGGGTCGCTCAGCAAGACGGTCTCCCCCGCGTTCGGGCTCGGCTGGCTGGTGCTGCCGCCGCGCTGGCGGGAGCGCCTCGGCGCGGACGCGGGCGGCCCCGCGCCGTCGACGCTCGACCAGCTCGCGCTCGCCCGGTTCCTCATGGACGGCGGCTACGAGCGACACCTGCGCGCCGCCCGCGGCCGGTTCCGCGGGCGCCGGGCGGCCCTGCTCGCCGCGCTCGACGCCGCGCTCCCCGGCCTGCCGGTGAGCGGCCTCGCGGCGGGGCTGCACGTCCTGCTCGGGCTGCCCGACGGCGTCCCCGCCGCCGCGGTCGTCCGCGCCGCCGCCACGCGCGACGTCGGCGTCGTCGACCTGCGCCGCTACCGCGTCTCCGCCGCGGCGCCCGCGAGCGAGGCGCTCGTCGTCGGGTACGGCAACCTCGCCGACGCGCGCGTGGAGGGGGCGGTCGCCGGGCTGGCCGCCGCGTTGCGCGCCGTCAGCGGGTGAGCGGGGGTCTCACCACCGCCCGCGGTGCACGACGTCCTCCAGCGGTTTGCGCCGGCGGCGCGTCGGGGAACCCTTCGCCGCGACGCCGGAACCCGCGTCGGCCGGGTGCCCCACGGCGACGACGCCGGTCTGCACCCACGCGTCGGGGATGCCGAACGCCTCCCGGAACACCGGCATCTCGCCGGCGCCGATGCCGAAGAAGCACGCGCCGAGGCCCTCGTCGACCGCCGTCTGCAGCATGAGGAGCGACGCCATGCCCGCGTCGACGTGCCAGTACGGCACCGGCCAGCGCGCCTCGTCGCGGTCGGTCCAGCCCTTGTCGGCCTCGGCATACCGGCCGAGGTAGGCGTCCTTCGAACACAGCGCGACGACCAGCACCGGGGCGGTGCGCATGCCGGCCAGCCAGGTGGACATGTCCCGCTCGGAGGCGGCCGGCGTCGCCGCCGTCCAGAACCGCTCGCGGTCCTCCGGCTCCGTCAGCACGAGGAACGACCAGCCCTGCGAGAAGCCCGCGCTGGGCGCCCGCACCGCGTTGCGCACCAGCCGGTCCACCGTCTCGGGCGGCACGGGCTCGTCCGTGAACCGCCGCACCATCCGCCGTCTGCGCACCACGTCCTGGAACTCCACGGGCCCATCCTGCCGCCCGCCACGCCCGGGCTCGGGCATCGAGCGTGCTGACTTGATCCTCAAACGGGCCGTTTG
>NZ_JBHVBO010000184.1:0-7849 GCF_042668085.1 Isoptericola sp. NPDC057391
CTGTCGCGCCAACCGGGCGGATGGCGCGACAGATCGCTTGCTCGAAGGGAGATCGAGCGCGAGCCCTCAGCCTGCCTGGTCGACGACGATCAGGTCGAGGTAGGCCCGCAGGTCCGCCGCCATGTCCACGCGCTGCGCGCGCGGACCGTCCAGCGAGTAGAGCCACTGGATCTGCAGCCCGTCCATGATCGCGACGATCGTGCGCGCCGCGACCTCAGGGTCCACGCCCGGGGCGAGCCGTCCCTCCGCCGCCAGACGCTCCAGCTCGACCCGGCTGCGGCGCACGGTCGACGGGTACCGCTCGGAGAAGTACTCGTGGGCGGGATGATCGGGCGACGTGGCCTCGGCCGCCAGCCCGGCGAAGACCTCCACGACCGGCCGCCGCAGCGCGTTGCGCTGCACGAGACGCACCAGCGCGTCGAACATGCTCCGGCCCTGCTCGAGATCCCGGTCGAAGTCGGCGAAGTCGATCTCGTCGCGATGCTCCAGCACCGCCTCCAGCAGCGCCGCCTTGGTCGGGAAGTGGTGCAGCAGGCCCGGGTGCGAGATGCCCACCCGTGACGCGATCTCGCGCAGCGAGGCCCCGTGGTACCCGACCTCTCCGAACATGCCGATCGCCGCCTGCAGGATCTCCTCGCGCTTGGCCCGTCCCTTGGCGTAGCCCCGACGGGGCGCGGACTCGTCCTCGATCGTCGTGTCGCTCACGGCGCCATTCTCCCCTCGATCCCCCGCCGAGGGTGACGCGACGGCTCACCCGCACGCGCCTCAGCAGGACCCTTGGCTCAATACCTACCATGCGGTAACCTCACTTCCCGACCGGCCGGTAGGCATTGGTCGTGAGGTGCCGCACCGATGGCGGGCGGCCCGAGCCACAGGAGTCACGGATGAGCACGACACCCACATCGGCGCCCGAGCCGGTCGTCCCGCTGCAGCCCGACGCCCCCGCCCAGGCGCCCCGCGGCTACGTCCCCGGCGTCAGCCTCGCGGCGTTCGGCGTCTACTTCGCCCTCTTCACCCCGGTGATGGTGGCGATGGCGTTCAAGATCCAGCACATCGACCCCGACGGGGCCGTCGGGAGCCTCGGCCTCGTCCTCGGGGCCGGCGCCGCGTTCGCTCTCTTCGCCAACCCCCTCTTCGGCCGCCTGTCCGACCGCTCGATGTCGCGCCTGGGCAAGCGCCGGCCGTTCATCGTCGGCGGCGCGCTCCTCGGCTCGCTGGCCCTCGTGACCATCGGCGCCGCCCAGTCGGTCGCCGTGGTGCTGGTCGCCTGGTGCGTGGCGCAGGGCGCCTACAACGCCGCCCTCTCCGCGATCATCGCGACCCTGCACGACCAGGTGGCACCCGCCGGCCGGGGCAAGGCGTCGGGCCTGATCGGGGTCGGCACCCCCCTGTCGATCCTGGCGGGCTCCCTCGTCGCGAACACGTTCGCCTCGGACTTCTGGCGCTTCGCCGTCCCGGCGGCCGTCGCGGTCGCCCTCGCGGTGGTCTTCGCGCTCGTGCTGGACGACGTCGTCCGCACCGAGCGCCCGGTCGAGTCGTTCGGCCCGAAGGAGTTCTTCGGGTCCTTCGTCTTCAACCCGCGCCGCAACCCCGACTTCGGCTGGACCTGGCTGACCAAGTTCCTGGTCATGTTCGGCTACGCCGGGATCGCGACCTACCTCCCGTACTACCTGACCACCGACTTCGGGCTCACCGAGGACGCCGCTACCGGCGTGATCCTGGCCGCCAACATGGCGTCGACGGTCGCCATGGTGGTCTCGAGCCCGCTGGGCGGCCTCCTGTCGGACAAGATCGGGCGGCGCAAGCCGTTCGTCACCGTCGCCGGGCTCGTCATGGTCGTCGGCCTCCTGCTCCTGGCCTTCGCCCCCAGCATCCCCGTGCTCGTCGTCGCCCAGGCGATCATCGGCCTCGGCGCGGGCTCCTTCCTCTCCGTCGACCAGGCCCTCGCGACCCAGGTGCTGCCGAACCCCGAGGACGCCGCCAAGGACCTGGGCGTGATGAACATGGCCAACGCCCTGCCGCAGTCCATCGCCCCGATGATGGCCCCCGCCGTCATCGGCCTCGGCTCCGCGATCGGCGTCGGCGGCTACACCACGTGGTACCTCTTCGGCGGGCTCGTCGCGCTCGCGGGTGCCGTTCTCGTCTACCGGATCAAGGGAGTGCGCTGATGACCGCCGGACCGACCAGCACGACGGACGACGCACGGGTCCCCGCCGACGCGCCGTACCGGGACGCGTCACGGCCCGTGGCCGAGCGCGTCGCCGACCTCCTCGCCCGCATGACCCTGGAGGAGAAGGCCGGGCAGCTCTTCCAGACCATGATCGAGGTCGGCGAGGGCGGAGCGCTGTCCGAGGGCCCGTCCGCGATGGGCGTGCCCGCCACCACCGACATGGTCGTCAAGCGGCAGATGACGCACTTCAACGTGCTCATGGCCCCGCCGACGGCGCGCGAGTTCGCCCTCTGGCACAACCGGCTCCAGGAGCTCGCCGCGTCCACGCGCCTCGGCATCCCCGTCACGGTCTCCACCGACCCGCGCCATGCGTTCACCGACAACCCCGGCACCGCGCTGCTGTCCGGGCCGTTCTCCCAGTGGCCGGAGACCCTCGGCCTCGCCGCCACCCGCGACGAGCGTCTGGTCGAGGAGCACGCCGACGCCGCCCGCCGCGAGTACCTCGCCGTCGGCATCCGCACCGCGCTGCACCCGCAGGTCGACCTCGCCACCGAGCCCCGCTGGGCCCGCGCGAACGGCACGTTCGGCGAGGACGCGGAGCTCACCGGCCGGATGGGTGCCGCGTACGTGCGCGGGTTCCAGGCCACCGGCGACGTCGCCCGCGAGGCCGGCCTGCCCGGCACGTTCGGCGCGCGCTCCGTCTCGACGATGACCAAGCACTTCCCCGGCGGCGGGCCGCAGCAGGACGGCGAGGACCCGCACTTCGCCTACGGCCGCGAGCAGGTGTACCCCGGCGGCCGCTTCGCCGAGCACCTCGAGCCCTTCAAGGCCCTGCTCGCCGCCGGCACGCGGCAGATGATGCCGTACTACGGCATGCCCGTCGGGCTCGAGGCGGACCTCGGCGACGGGCCCGAGGCGGTCGAGCCGGTCGGCTTCGGCTTCAACCGGCAGATCCTCACGCGCCTGCTGCGCGACGAGCTCGGCTTCGACGGCATCGTCTGCACCGACTGGGGCCTCGTGTCCGACGCCGAGATCATGGGGCAGCCGTTCCCGGCCCGCGCCTGGGGCGTCGAGCACCTCGCGCCGGTCGACCGCCTGGAGAAGATCCTCGCGGCCGGCGCCGACCAGCTCGGCGGCGAGGCGTGCCCCGAGCTCGTGGTGGAGCTGGTGCGCGCGGGGCGCGTCGCCGAGGCCCGGGTCGACGAGTCCGTCGCCCGCCTGCTGCGGGAGAAGTTCGAGCTGGGCCTGTTCGACGACGCCCGGTACGTCGACCCCGACGCCGCGACGTCCGTCGTCGGGCACGCGGACCTCGTGGCCGCCGGCCGGCGTGCCCAGTCGCGGTCCGTGACGCCGCTGGCGTCCGCGGCCGCCGGCGCCGCCAGCCTCCCCCTGGCTCCCGGCCTGCGCGTCTACGTCGAGGGCGCGGCCGACCTCGAGGGCATGGAGCCTCTCGAGGGCGCGAGGGTCGTCGCCACCCCCGCCGAGGCCGACGTCGCGCTGCTGCGCCTCAAGGCGCCGTACGAGGACCGCGGCCCCGGCTTCGAGGGCTTCTTCCACGCCGGCTCGCTCGACTTCCCCGCGGACGTCGTCGCGCACGTCGCCGAGGTCGCGGCGCAGGTGCCGACGGTCGTCGACGTCTACCTCGACCGGCCGGCGGTCCTCGCGCCGGTGCTCGAGGCGCTGGGCGAGGGCGGGTCGCTCGTCGCGAACTTCGGGGCCTCGACCCCGGCGCTGCTCGACGCCCTCACCGGCGTCGTCCCCGCGGAGGGGCGGCTCCCGTTCGACCTCCCCCGCTCGACGGCCGCCGTCGAGGCGTCCCGCGAGGACGTCCCGTTCGACACCGCCGACCCGCTGTTCCGGTTCGGCCACGGCCTGACGCTCTGAGAGGTGGGCACCCACGACGCCCGGCGACCGCCGATGGGAGGATGAGGCCGTGACGTCCTCCTCCCCGGCCCCCGCCCGCACCGTCCGGGACGCCGCGGCCGGGATCGCCGTCCTCGGCGTCGCCAACTTCGTCGCCATCACCACCGAGGTGCTGCCGGTCGGCCTGCTGCCGCAGGTCGCGCGCGGCGTGGGGGTGAGCGAGTCGACGGCGGGCCTGCTGGTCACGGTCTACGCGTTCGTGGTCGCCGCCTGCGCGGTGCCGCTGACCGTCGCCACCCGGTCCCTCCGCCGCAAGCCCCTGCTGCTCGGCACGCTCGCCACCTATGCGGCGAGCAACCTGCTGGTGGCCGTCGCGCCGTCGTACGCCGTGGTTGCGGGCGCGCGCGTGCTGGGCGGGCTGGGGCACGCGGTGTTCTTCTCCGTGTCGATCGCCTACGCCGCGCGCCTCGTCAGCCCCCTGTACACCGGCCGGGCCCTCACCCTCGTGACCGCGGGCGGCACGCTCGGCTTCGTGCTCGGCGTCCCGCTGTCGACCTCGCTCGGCGCCGCGGTGGGCTGGCGGTGGTCGTTCGGCGTGCTTGCCGCCGTCTGCGCGGTGACCGCGCTGCTCGTGGCACGGCTGCTGCCGTCGGTGGCCGTCGAGCCCGCCGCCCCGCGCGACGCCGCGGCCGCCCGACAGGGCCGCGCCCGGCTCGGGCTCGTCGTGGGCACCAACACGGTGCTCTTCGGCGGGCAGTACACCGTGTACACGTACATCTCGGTGCTGCTCCTGGCCGCCGGGCTGTCGGAGTCCGCCGTCGGACCCGCGCTGCTCGTGTTCGGCGCGCTCGGCCTCGTCGGCCTCTGGGGAGCCGCCCGCTACCTCGACCGCAGCCCGCGCGCGCTGACGATCGTCGCGATGGGCGCGATCGCCCTGTCCCTGGTCGCGGTGGCCCTCGCGCTCCCGGAGGCCGCCGGCGTGCTCGTCGCGGCCGGCGTCTGGCTCGCCGCGTTCGGCGCCATCCCCGCCACGTTCCAGGCCGCGGCGCTGCGCACCCAGGGCGCCACGCCCGACGTCGCCGGGGCGTTCGTCAACGCGACCTCGAACTTCGGCATCGGGCTCGGCGCGGCCGTGGGCGCGGCGGTGGTCGCCGGCCCCGGGGCGCGCGCCCTGGCGCTGACCGGGGCCGCGATCGTCGCCGTGGCTCTCGTGGCGGTGCTCGTCGCCCGGCAGGCGTTCCCGCGCCACCCGTCGGAGTAGGCGCCCAGCCGGGTCAGGACGTCGCGCCCGGCCTGAACATCGACGAGGCCTTGCGCAGCGTCTCGCGGGCACGCCGGCGGTCGCCGGCCGCGTCGTAGGCGAACGCCAGGTGGTACCAGACCTTCCAGTCGTCCGGGTCGCGCTCCGCCGCGGCGCGGCGCTCCTCGAACGCGGCGTCCGCGGCCGCGCGGTCCGCCCGGCCGCCGGGCGAGCGCGGCAGGTCGTCCACCGGCAGCTCGCCCGCGGCCGCGAGCACGTCGGCCATGTGCTGCACCCGCGTCGCGAGGCGGTACTCGCGCGCGATGAGCACGATGACGAGCAGCGGGATGACCAGCACGGCCAGGCCGATGGCGACCAGCACCGGCTCGCCGGTGCCGATCATCGAGACGCCGCGCCCGGCGATCTGCCAGACGTACAGCGCGAGCAGCGCGGTGACGGCGACCGCCCCCGCGAGCCCCCGCGGCAACCGCCGGCGCGGCGCGTCGCTCACGACAGGTCCAGCACGTTCTCGAGGCCCACGGTCAGGCCCGGGCGGGTCACGACCTCGCGCACCGCGAGCAGGACGCCGGGCATGAACGACGCCCGGTCGAAGGAATCCTGCCGGATGACCAACTGCTCCCCCACGTTCCCGAAGAGGATCTCCTCGTGCGCCACCAGCCCGCGCAGCCGGACCGCGTGCACGCGGACCCCGTCGACGTCGGCGCCGCGCGCCTCCACTCCCGACTCGGTGGCGTCCGGCATCGCCGCCAGGCCCGCCTCGGACCGGGCACGAGCGACCGCCACGGCGGTGTGCCGGGCCGTGCCCGAGGGTGCGTCCACCTTGTCGGGGTGGTGCAGCTCGATCACCTCGGCGGACTCGAAGTAACGCGCCGCCTTGGCCGCGAACGTCATCGCGAGCACGGCCGACAGCCCGAAGTTGGGGGCGATGAGGACGCCGAGCCCGGCCTCCCGTCCCGCGTTGACGCGCTCGAGGTGCTCGACCACCCGCCCGCGCGAGGCGTCGTCCCACCCCGTGGTGCCGACGACGACGTGCACGCCCGCGTCGAGCACGGCGTGCACGTTCGCCTCCGTGGCCGCGGGCACGGTGAAGTCGATCGCGACGTCGGCGCCGGCCAGGCTGTCGGCGTCCACCGCGTCGCCCGCGTCGAGGCGCGCGACCAGCTCGAGGTCCGCGGCCTCCTCGACCGCCCGGCACACGGTGGCGCCCATGCGCCCCGCCGCGCCGAGCACGGCCACCTTGATGGTCTCGGTCATGGATGAGTCTCCGATCTCGTTCTTCAGGTCGTCGGTCGGCGGACCGGCCTCAGTCGCCGAACGGCCCCACGCGGACGACGGACCGCGGCCGGGCGGCCAGGTCGGCGGCGAGCTCGCGGACGTCGTCGGCGGTCACCGCGCGGACGCGCTCCAGCGACTCCTCCAGGCTCAGGAGCTCGCCGTACACCAGCTCGGCCTTGCCCAGCCGGCTCATGCGGGACCCGGAGTCCTCGAGGCCCAGCACGAGGCCGCCCGAGAGCTGGCCGATGCTGCGCTCCAGCTCGGCGTCGGTGATGGGCTCGGCCGCCATCCGCTCCAGCTCCGCGACGAGCAGCTCGGTGACCTGGTCGACCTTCGCGGGCGAGCAGCCCGCGTACAGCCCGAAGGTGCCGAGCCCGCCGTGGCCGGACGCGAACGAGTACGTGGTGTACGCCAGCCCGCGGCGCTCCCGCACCTCCTGGAAGAGGCGCGAGGACATGCCGCCGCCCAGGACGGCGTTGAGCACGGACAGCGTGAAGCGGCGGTCGTCGGTGGCCGCGAGGCCGGTGGACCCGACGATGACGTTCGCCTGCTCGACCTGGCGTCGCACGGTGAGCTCGACGCCCTCGGTGGGGACGCCGGCGGGGTCCGCGGCCGTCGGCCGCCGGTCGCGGGGCGCCGCCGCGGCGGCGAGGTCCCAGCCGCCGGTCGCGAGCGCGTCCGTCACCTGCCCGACGAGGGCGTCGTGGTCCACGCCGCCCGCGGCGGAGACCACGAGCGTCTCGGGCCGGTAGTGCCAGCGGTAGTGCTCCCAGACGGCGTCGCGCGGGACGGCGCGGATCGTGTCGGGGGTGCCGCCGATCGGCCGGCCGAGCGGGTGCGTGCCCAGCACGGCGGCGGAGAACTCCTCGTGCACGACGTCGCCCGGGTCGTCGTCGTTCATCGCGAGCTCTTCGAGGATGACGCCGCGCTCGGTCTCGAGCTCGCCCTCGTCGAGCCGCGCCGAGGTGACCATGTCGGCAATGACGTCGACCGCCATCGGCAGGTCGGCGTCGAGCACGCGGGCGTAGTAGCAGGTGTGCTCCTTGCCGGTGGCCGCGTTGGCCTCGCCGCCGACGGCGTCGAAGGCCTCGGCGATGTCCATCGCCGAGCGCCGGGGCGTGCCCTTGAACAGCAGGTGCTCGAGGAAGTGGGTCGAGCCGAAGTGGCCGTCGGTCTCGTCGCGGGAGCCGACGCCGACCCAGGCGCCCACCGTGGCCGAGCGCAGGCCCGGCATCGTCTCGGTGAGCACACGAACGCCGCCGGGCAGGACGGTGCGACGG
>NZ_JBHVBO010000185.1:0-7797 GCF_042668085.1 Isoptericola sp. NPDC057391
GACTTGATCCTCAAACGGGCCGTTTGAGGATCAAGTCAGCACGCTCGATGCGGGTTACAGCACCAGCTCGGGCTGCAGCTTGGTCACCGTCCACACGCGCTGCCTGCGGGCGGCGAGGGTCGTGAGGCCCAGCGCGACGACGAGGACGCCCAGCAGCACCATGACGTCGCGCGTGACGGTGGCGAGGTTGCCGCCGTACAGCAGCTGTCGCAGGCCCTCGACGGCGTAGGTCATGGGCATGAACTGGTGCATCGCCTTGAGCGGCTGCGGGATCGTCTGCCACGGGAACGTGCCGCCCGCGGTGACGAGCTGCACCAGCATCAGCACCAGCCCCAGGAACTGGCCCGCCGCGCCCAGCCAGACGTTCAGCGCCTGGAGGATCGCGACGAACGTGCCCGACACCAGCACGAGGAACAGCGCCGTGAACAACCCGTAGGAGGGTTGGATGTCGAGGGCGAACTTCGTCACGGCGAACATCGCCGCCACCTGCACGACGCCGATCGCGGCCGGCGTCGCCCAGCCGCCCAGCGCCGTCGCGAGGCCCGACCGGCCCGCCGCCAGAGCCCTGGTGGACAGCGGCCGCACCAGCAGGAACAGCACGTACGCGCCGATCCACGTGGCCAGCGACAGGAAGAACGGCGCGAGCCCGGCGCCGTAGGTGCCCGCCGACGACAGCGCGTCGTTGCGCACCTCCAGCGGGTTGCCGATGGTCGACGCCGTGTCCTCGCGCGTCTGGTCGTCCAGGTCGGGGACCTGGCCGAGGCCCTCGGCGAGCCCGTCCCGCAGCTCGGTGATGCCGCTCTTGAGCTCCCCGGAGCCGTCCGCGAGCTTCGTGGTCCCGGCCGCCAGCTCGCCGGCGCCGTCGGAGACCTGGGAGGTGCCGTCCGCCAGCCGATGCACGCCGTCGACGAGCGCGGGCGTGGCGGCGGCGAGCTGCCCGGTCCCGTCGGCCAGCCGGTCGGCGCCGTCCGCCGCCGACGCGATGCCGGCGGTGAGCTGCGGCGTCGCGCCCGCCAGGGTGGCGGCACCGTCGGCCACCTGCCGGGAGCCGTCCGCGAGCTGGTCGAGCTTCGCCGACGCCCCCTCGACCGTCGACACCGCCGACTGCACGTCCTTCCGCTGCGCGTCGAGGGCGCCGTCGACGTCGGCACGCGTGGCGTCGAGGCGGTCGAGCGCCTGGGAACGCAGGTCGGCGCACTGCGCCGCGAGGTCCGCGGCGTCGTCCGGCACCTGGGCGCAGAGGTCGGCGAGCTGCTGGTCGAGATCCGCCCGCCCCTGGTCGAGCGCGTCGGCCGCGTCGGCGCGCGCGCCGTCGAGGGTCGGCAGCACCTGCCCGGCCGCGTCGGCGGCCTCCTGCCCGTACTGCGCCACCTGCGCGTTCCCGTCAGCCACCTGCGCCGCGCCGTCGGCGAGCTTCCTCGTCTGGGCGGGCAGGTCCGCCGTCCGGTCCTGCAGCGTGCCGAGGCCGGTCGCGAGCTGCCCCGCGCCGTCGTCGAGCTGCCCCACCGCGTCCGCGAGCGTGCCGACCTTGCCGTCCAGCGTGGCCGCGCCGTCGGCCGCCTGCGCCGCGCCGTCCGCGAGGGTGTGCGCACCGTCGTCCGCGTCCGCGAGGCCGTCGTCGAGCTGCGTGGCGCCGGTGAGCAGCTGCTTCGCGCCGTCCACCGCGTCCGCGAGGTTGGTGTGGATCGACGCGAACCCGCGCAGGAACGTGTCGGCCGCCTCCGTGCCCACCTCCTCCGCGATGGAGTCGCGCACCTTCCCCACGATCGTGTCGGAGATCGTGCCGGCGAGGTAGTTGTTCGCGTCGTTCGTGATGAGCGTCAGGCTCGCCTGCTGCGGCTCGAACTCACCCGCCGACGCGAGGTCCGCGGAGAACGTCGGACCGATGATCAGCGCCGCGTCGTAGCGCCCGGAGCGCACGCCCGCTTCCGCGTCCGCCTGGGAGGTCTCCACCCAGCCGAACCCGCCGTCGTCGAGCAGCTGGTCCGCGACGTCGCGGCCGAAGTCGCGCTCGGTCGTCTCACCTGTCTCCGCATCGGTCGTCGTCGTGCCCTCGTCCTGCACGACGACGGCGGCCGGCACCTGCTCGAGCTGCCCGTACGGGTCGTGGTTGGCGAACAGGTACAGCCCCGCGTACAGCGTGGGGATCAGCGCCATCGCGAGGATGGCGAGCTTCGGCAGGCGCCCGGCGGCGAGCCGCTTGAGCTCCGAGAGTGCGAGCCGGACCGCGGTCATCGGGCCTCCTCCTGCGGGTCGTCGGCCGGGGTCGCGGCCAGGCTGTCGTGGATCGGGGTGTCGTGGATCGGGGTGTCGTGGGGCGCGTCGTCGAGCGGGTCGTCGAGCTCCTCCTCCGCGCGGGCGTCGGGGTCGGGGGACGGCTCCAGCTCGTCCTCGACCTCGGGCTGGACGTCGGGCTCGACCGCCGGCTCGACGCCGGGCTCGACGGCCGCCTCGGGCTCGGCCGCCGGGAGGACGGCGGTCGCGGCCTCCTCGACGGGCGCGCGAGGCACCTCGCGCAGCACGACCTGCGGCGGCTCGTGCAGCGTGGCGCCGCGTGCGGGCGGCAGGTCGACGCCGAGGTCGCGGGCGGACGACCGCGTGCACTGGACGAGGACGCCGAGCCCGGACGCGGCGAGCGTGCGCGCCGTCGCCCACCAGCCGGACGGCTCGCCGCCGTGCCGGTCGGGCAGCGTCAGCACGACGAACCGCACGTCGGGGTTCTCCGTGGCCAGCGCCGCGAGCACGGCGGTGCGCACGACACCGGGCAGCTGGTCCACCCGGCGGCCACGCTCCTCGGTGAGGCCGCGCTCCTCGAGCCACCGCGTCACGTCGCGCGGCAGCGACCGCCGGCCGGCGAGGGCCAGGCCCTCCGCGACGACGTCGGCGAGGGACAGCGCGTCGTCGGGCTCGCTGATGCCGGGCACGTCGACGACGGCGGTACGGGCGCGCAGCGCGGACGGCGGCACCGCGGCGCCGTCGAGGCGCACGGTGCCGGACGACGGGACGAACCGCCCGGTCGCGACGAGCGCGAGCGCGGTGTGCCCGTGCCCGGGCTCGCCCGCGACGAGCAGGCACTCCCCCGTCGACCAGGCGAGGTCCGTGGCCTCCAGCATCGGGTCCCGACGCCCCTCGACCCGTACCCCGCTCAGCGTGATCTGCACCCTGCTCCCCGTCCCCCGACGCGCTGTTGACTTGCGATCAACAACTCTACGACCGGTGTTGACTCCTGGTCAATAACGCCGTACAACGGTGACCATGACCTCCGCCACCCCCCGCCCCCGCACGCGCCGCGAGCCGTCGGACCGTCGCCGCCAGCTCCTCGAGGCGGCCGTGGTCGAGGCAGAGGCGGCGGGCCTGGACGCGCTGACGCCGGCGACGGCCGCCGCCCGCGCGGGGGCGTCGAAGGCGCTCGTCTTCCACTACTTCGGGTCCACGACGGCGCTGCGCCGCACGGTCGCGCTCGAGGCGGTGTCCGACCTGGAGCAGACGCTGCTGGCACCCGACGATCGTCCCCTCGCCGACCGCCCGGCGCACGCGATGTCGCTGTTCCTGGGGTCGGTCACCGCGCACCGGCGCGTCTGGGAGGACATCTGGCGCGGCGTCCTGGCCGGCGACGACGCCACCGAGGACGCCCTGCAGCGCGTGCGGACCGCGCTCGTCGCGCGCCTGACGGCGACGGCGGGGGTCATCGGCTTCACGCCCAGCGGGCGTCTCCAGCTGCTCGCGCGCGGGTGGGTGGCGCTGGTCGAGAACGTCACCGCCGCCTGGCTCGGCGGCGACGACCTGACGCAGGAGGAGCTGGAGGGCCTGCTGCTCGGCAGCCTGGTGGTGCTGGTGCCCGAGCTCCCCGAGCCCGCACGCTCCGCCGTCCTCGAGCTGACCCGCGCCGCCCGCGGCTGACCGCGGTCGGCCTCCCGCCGCATCCGCCGGGTGCTCTACTCTCTGGCGCATGCCCGCGCACGCGGCCGTGACGGCCGACCGACCCCTCTCCCTCCGGCCGGACCGCGCGGTGCTCGTCGGCGTGGCCTGCACGCTCCTCGCGACGCTCGCGCTGGTGACGGGCGACCTGCTCTACCGGCTCGACGACGGCGTCGTCACCGCCCCCGGCTCGCGGTGGAAGATCGACGAGGACCGCTCGTTCGCCGAGCTCGCGGCGGGCACGGCGATGCTGGGCGCGGCGGCGCTCCTCGCCCACCGCGCCGTGACGCTGCCGCGGTCGGCCGTGCTCGGCGTCTGGGCGGCGGTGCTGGTGCTCGTCACCGCCGACGACCTGCTCCAGATCCACGAGACCGCGGGCGGCGCCGTCGCGTCCGGCCTGGGCCTCGGCGAGCGGTTCGGCCTGGACGCCCAGGGCTGGGGCGAGCTCGCCGTCTGGGGCGTCCTGGGTCTCGCGTCGCTCGGGGCGCTCGTGGTGGCCTACCTGCACAGCGGCAGCGCGGCTCGCCGGGTCTCGTGGGCCCTGGTCGGCTGCGTCGGCGTGCTCGGCGTCGGCGCCGTGGGCGTCGACATGCTCGCGATCGTCGTGGACCCGCACGTGTCGGGCACCGCCGGGTGGGTGATCGCGATGCTCGAGTCGGCCGGGGAGCTGGTCGCCGCCGGCCTCTTCCTCACGGTCGCGGTGCGCTTCCACGCGGCCACCGCGAGGCGTCACAGCCGCTCGGCGATGACCTCCACGAGCGCCTTGCCCTGAGTGCCCCCGAGCTGCACGGCCTGCGTGCGGCAGGAGAAGCCGTCCGCCACGTACTCGGTGCCCGGCGCTGCCTCGCGCAGCGCGGGCAGCAGCGCGTTCTCGGCCACGGCGACGGACACGTCGTAGTGACCCTTCTGCATGCCGAAGTTGCCGGCCAGCCCGCAGCACCCGGCCAGCACGGTGATCTCGGCGCCCGCGGCGCGCAGCAGCGCCTCGTCGGCGGCGAAGCCCATGACGGAGTGCTGGTGGCAGTGCGGCTGCACTACGGCCGTGAGGTCGGACAGGTCGGGGATCGACCAGCCCGATTCGGCGGGCGGCGCCGTGCCCGGCGAGGTGAGCAGCTCGGCCAGGGTGCGGGTCGCGTCCGCGACGGCCCGGGCGCGCGGGTCGTCGGGGAACAGGTCCAGCAGGTCCGAGCGCAGCACCGCGGTGCACGACGGCTCCAGCCCGAGGATCGGGATGCCGTTGACGGCGTACGGCCCGAGCACGGACAGGAGCTGCGACAGCCTCCGCCGCGCGCCGTCGAGCTGGCCGGTCGAGATCCACGTGAGCCCGCAGCACGCCTGCTGGTCGGGCACGACGACGTCGTACCCCGCCGAGGTGAGCACCTTCACCGCGGCCTGGGGCACGGAGGGCGCGAGCGCGTCGCTGAACGAGTCGGCCCAGAGCACGACCTTCGGCCGCTCGCTGGTGGGCCGGTCGTGCGGCGTCTTGCCGGCGCCCAGCCCGGGCACGCCGTGCGACGCCCAGCCGCGCTTCCACCAGGTGCGGAACGGGATCTCCGCGAACTGCGGCACCTGCCGGCGCGTGTCCATGCCGCCGGCCCACAGCACCGCCTTGGCGATCCACCGCACCCCGAGCACGCTGTTGACGAAGCGCGGCATCCCGCCGGCGAGCCGCGCCCAGCGGGGCAGCCAGCCGAGCGCGTAGTGGTCGACGGGGCGCAGCTTCCCCTTGTACGTACGGTGCAGCACCTCGGCCTTGTACTGCGCCATGTCGACGCCGGCCGGGCAGTCGGACGAGCACGCCTTGCAGCTGAGGCACAGGTCGAGGGACTCGCGCACCTCCGGCGCCGTGAGCCCGCCCACGAGGGTGCCGTTGACGGCCTCCTGCAGCACGCGCGCCCGCCCGCGGGTCACGTCCTTCTCGTCCTTCGTCGCCTGGTAGCTGGGGCACATGAACCCGCCGGAGGCGTGGTTGTCGGCGCGGCACTTGCCGACGCCGACGCAGCGGTGCACGGCGGTCGTGAGGTCGTGGTGGTCGTGCGCGAACGAGAAGCCGGTGTGGCCGGCCTTCCGCGCGATGCCGTGCAGCGGGCCCGAGCCCGCCATCCCCCGGTCCCCCACCGGCAGCGTCGAGAGCACGGCCTTCGCCGCGGGGCGGCGCAGGTCGGCGTCGACGGCCGCGGGCCGCACCACGACGCGCGGGTTGAGCAGGTCGTCCGGGTCGAACAGGGCCTTGAACCGCTCCATGAGGTGGATGGCCTCGGGCGTGTACATCAGCGGCAGCAGCTCGGAGCGGGCGCGGCCGTCGCCGTGCTCCCCCGACAGCGAGCCGCCGTGGTACGCCACCAGGCGCGCGGCGTCGGTCATGAACGTGCGCAGCACGGACCCCGACGTCTCCATCGGGATGTCGATGCGCAGGTGCACGCAGCCGTCGCCGAAGTGCCCGTACGGCAGCCCGTCGACGCCGTACCGCTCCATGAGGTCCTCGAGGTCGCGCAGGTACGCGCCCAGGCGCTCGGGCGGGACGGCGGAGTCCTCCCAGCCCGGCCACGCCTGCTCGCCCGCGGGCGTCCGGCCCGCGAGCCCCGCGCCGTCGGCGCGGATCTGCCACATCTTGGTGGCGTCCGGCCCCGCGGGGAGCACCAGCGACGACAGCGCGGACGACGACGTCACGATGGCCTCGGCCCGGGCGCTCGCCTCCTCCTGGCTCGCGCCGCCGATCTCGATCATCAGCCAGCCCGCACCCTCGGGCAGGGCCGGCACGGACGCCTCGCCCTTGGCCTTGCGCACGACGTCGACCAGGCGGGCGTCGAGCCCCTCGATCGCGAGCGGGTGGTGGCCCAGCAGGTGCGGGACGTCGTCGGCCGCCGCGGGCATGTCCGGGTAGCCGAGCACGACGAGCGTGGGCGCGGTCGGTACCGGCACCATCCGCAGCGTGGCGCCGAGCACCGTGACCAGCGTGCCCTCGGTGCCCACCAGCGCCTTGGCGAGGTCGGACCCGTTCTCCGGCAGCAGGTGCTCCAGCGAGTAGCCCGACACCTGGCGGCCGAACCGGCCGAACTGCGTGCGGATCAGCGCGAGGTTCTCGCGCACCAGCTCCGCCAGGCCCGGCACGGCGGCGAACGTCGGGTCGCCGCGACCCGCGGTGAAGCGGCGGCCGCGCCCGTCGACGACGTCGAGCTCCACCACGTTGTCGGCCGTGCGGCCGTAGGCCACGGCGTGCGGGCCGCACGCGTTGTTGCCGATCATGCCGCCGAGCGTCGCGCGGTTCTGGGTGGACGGGTCCGGGCCGAAGCGCAGGCCGTGGGCGGCGCCCGCGCGCTGCAGGGTCGACATCACGGTGCCGGGCTCGACGACCGCCGTTCCCGCCTCCGGGTCGACCGAGACCACCTGGTTCAGGTGCCGGGAGAAGTCGAGCACCACGCCCGGGCCCACCGCGTTGCCGGCCACCGACGTGCCCGCGCCGCGCGCGGTCACCGGGATGGACAGCTCGCGCAGCACCTCCAGGCCGCGCACCACGTCGCGCGAGCTGCGCGGGAAGGCCACGACGTCGGGCACCACGCGGTAGTTGGACGCGTCGGTGGAGTACTCGGCGCGACGGCGGGGGGAGGCGTCGACGTCCCCCGCGATGACCGTCCGCAGCGCGGAGACGACGGCCGCGCGAGCCTCGTCGGCCGCCTTCCTGGCCGCGCTCTCCGCCTCGTCACGGGTGGGCGCGACGTCCGCGCCGCCGTCCGGGGTCGGGGAGTTCCGGGTCTGGGCTGGCACGCGCCGATTCTGCCATTCGTGCCCGCGGGCCGCCGACGCGTCCACGCCCCGGCGCCCGACCCCGCCTCCCTTCGAGCAAGCGATCCGTCGCGGGAAGCGGCGGTTTCCCGCGAC
>NZ_JBHVBO010000186.1:0-7780 GCF_042668085.1 Isoptericola sp. NPDC057391
CAGGCGTGGCCGAGGCCGACCGGGCGCTCGCGGCCGCCGTCGTGGCCGACGTCCAGGAGGCGGTGCTGCGGGGCGCCGCGCGCTCCGGCGTGCCGCTCGACGCCCGTACGTGGGCTCCGCTCGTGCAGCTCGAGGCCGCCGCCGCCCTGCGCGCGGCCGCGGCCGAGGGCGTCCTCGTCGCCACCGCCCCCGGGCACCGCCTCGCCCGCGAGCGCGCCGCGCTGCTCGTGCTGCGTCAGGCCGCCGCGGAGCTGGAGCTCGCGTCGTGCGCGCCCGCCGCCGGCCGGCGGGCCGACGACGCGGGCACACGGCGTGGGCGCCGCCTCGCCGCGTCGGCCACCCGGCGCACCGGCACCGCCCGCAGCCGCACGGTGCGCACCGCGCGGCTCGGCACCGCGTTCACCCTCTCGACGGCCACGATCGTGCTGGGCGCCGCGCTGGCCCCCGCGGCGGACCTCGGCGGCTTCTCGACCCACGACCTCCCCCTCGTGCGCGCGGTCCAGGCGTCCCTCGGCCTCTCCGGCGGCGGGGACGGCACGGCCCAGGTCGTCGCCGGGACGGCGATCACCCCCGCCCCCTCCGCCCTCGCCGACGAGGTGACGCTGGCGCGGTCGGCGCGCCCGAGCACCGGGCCGGACGGCGGCACGGCGACCGCCGATCCGGCCGTCGCGGCCTCCGCCGGGGCGCACGCCGACGGCGCCCGGGCCGACGACGCGCAGGCCGCCCCGGCCGGGGGCTCCGCGGCTCCCGCCGCCGGGGCGCGCGGCGCGGGAGCGGCGACCTTCTCGGCGGCAGGAGCGGGCTCGACCGGTGCGGCCGGGCCCGCGACGACGTCGGAGAAGGCGCCCGCGCGCCAGGGCGGGTCCGAGCGCTCGTCGTCGCAGGGCGGTCGGGGCGGCGCGCAGGGCGGCGACCGCGCCCCGTCGTCCTCGGCGTCCTCGCACGCCGCCGGCAGCTCCCGGACGTCGGCCGGGGAGTCCCCGGCGAAGGCTCGGACCGGGGCCGCGGCCGCGAAGGGCGCCGCCCAGCGGGCGGCCGCGCAGGCCGAGGCGAGGGCGACGGCGCGGGCCGAGGCGGCGAAGAAGGCTGCGGACAGGGCGCACGCCAAGGCGGCGGCGAAGGCCGAGGCGGCCGAGAAGAAGGCCGCCAAGGCCAAGGCGAAGGCTGCGGCGAAGGCCAAGGCCGCCCGGGCCAAGGCGGCGGCGAAGGCCAAGGCCGACAAGGCCGACAGGGGCACCAAGGGCACCAAGGGCCACCAGGGCAACCGGGGCCACGGTGGCGGGAACGGCCGCGGCTGGGGGCACTGGGGCGACCAGCGCTGGTCGGGCTCCGGCTGGGACGGCCACCGCTGGAACTGACGCCGCTCCCCCCGGCGGCGGTCAGCCCGCGGGCCCGAGGCCGAGCAGCGCGCGGGCGTCGGCACCGGCGGCGGGTGCCGCGGCGGCACGGTTGTCGGCGGCGATCTGGTCGACCACCTCGGCTCGGTGCACGCGGACGTGCCGCGGAGCGTCGATGCCCACCCGCACGCCGTCCTTGCCGGCGCTCACCACCGTGACGACCACGTCGTCCCCGATGAGGATCCGGTCCCCCACCTTGCGCCCCAGCACCAGCATCGACGTCCTCCTGACGGTCGTGTGTCGTCCTGACGAGGTCCCTATGCGGGGCGTCCGGGCCTCAGCCCGCGTCCCACACCACGGGCAGGTCCAGGTCGTCCACGGTCTCGGGGGTGGCGGTGAGCCCGCGCCCGACCACCACCACCGCGTCCACCGCCACGTACCGACGGACGGCGTCCAACCAGGCGAGCGTGTCCCCCGGCTTGCGCGACGCGTCGACGACCGCCCACACGTGCTCCGGGCCGAGGTCGGCCGCCGCGCGACGCAGCTCGGCACCGCCCGGCGCCCTCGTGGCGCCCGTGCCGGCGACGACCACGGTGGCGGCGCCGGCGCGGACCCCCTGGGCGCGGGCCTCGGTCGCGGCGCGGCCGCCGTCGAGCACGGGGGCGCGGGACGTCCCCGGGGAGGCGTCGCCGCGCGCTCCGGCCGCGGCGTGCGCGACGAGGACGCCGAGCCCGTCGGCGAGGGCAGGCGCGACGCGCAGGGCCGCGTCCCCCGCCCCGACCAGCAGGACCAGGTCGCCGGGCGCCGCCGGGGCCGCCCCGCCCGGCCGCGGCGCCGCGGGGCCGGTGCCGGCGACGAGCTCGTCCAGGAGCGCCGCGAAGTCCTCCCCGCCGGTCGACACCGTGAGGTCCTCGGCCCGCGACGGGCGGAGGCGGTCGGCCCCGTCGGCCTCCTCGAGCAGGGCGGCGATGCCGGGGCGCCGCGCCGCCGGGAAGGTCACCGGCCCGGCGACGTGCCCGGTGCCGCCCGCCCGCGGCAGCGCCGCGTCGTCGTCCACCTCGACGACGGCCTCGAAGTGCTGGCGGCCGAACAGCCCGCGGAACCCGCCGGTGATGACCCGCTCCGCGGAGACGATCCGCGCACCGGGACCGTGGGCGCGGCGCGCGTCGGCGAGGATCGCCTCGAGGGACTCACCCTCGAGCGGCAAGCGCCGGGGCATCCGTCACCACCCCGACGGTCTCGACGGTGGCGTTCCCCGCGACGACCTCCGCGTAGGAGAGCACCGGGAGGTCCGGCAGCGCGGTCGTCGTGAGCCGGTGGACCGCGGGGCGCAGCGAGGGGGCGCAGACGAGCACGGGGTCCGCGCCCCGGGACCGTGCGGCGCGCACCTGCTCGGTGACGGAGGTGCGGACGGCGTCCAGCCGCGCAGGGTCCAGGACGATCGTCGTCCCGGCGTCGCCGCCCGCCTGGCGGCCCGCCAGCATGGCCTGCTCGAGGGCGGGGGCGACGGTCACCACGGCGATCGTGCCGTCGACGGTGTGCCGCGCGGGGACCGCTGGCCCGAGCGCGGCCCTGGCCGCCTCGACGAGGTGCTCCGGCTCCGTGGACCGCCGCGCCGCGAGCGCGAGCGCCTCGTAGATGCGCAGCAGGTCGTTGATCGCCACCTGCTCGTCGAGGAGGCCCTGCAGCACGCGCTGGATCTCCGCGAGGGACAGCAGCGACGGCGTCAGCTCGTCGACGGCGGACGGGCTGGTGCGCTTGACCTCCTCGGTGAGCACGCGCACGTCCTCCCGGGACAGCAGGCGCCCGGCGTTCGCCGTGATGAGCGCCGACAGGTGGGTGACGAGTACGGAGACGCGGTCGATGACGGTCGCGCCGGCCATCTCCGCGCTGTGCCGCATCTCGACGGGGACCCATCGGCCCGCCATGCCGAAGACCGGGTCGACCGTGGTCTGCCCGGGCAGCGCCGCCAGGTCGTCGCCCAGCGCGAGCACCTTGCCCGCCGGGGCCTGGCCGCGGCCTGCCTCGACCCCCGCGATGCGCACGGCGTACGTCGAGGCGGGCAGGTCGATCGAGTCCCGGGTGCGCACGGGCGGCACGACGACGCCGAGGTCGAGCGCGATCTTGCGGCGCAGCGCGCGCACCCGCCCCAGCAGGTCGTCGTGCGCGCCGGTGACCAGGTCGACCAGGTCGGGGGCGAGCAGGATCTCGAGGGCGTGCACGCGCATCTGCTCGATGAGCTCCTCGGGGCCGTCCGGCGTGGCCGCCTCCCGCTCCTCCTGCCGCTCGGCGGCGGCGCGGGCGGCCGCGGCGCGCTGCTGGCCCGCCTTGATCTGCTGGGCCGCGACGAGCAGGCCGATCCCCAGCACGAGGAACGGCAGCTTGGGCATCCCCTCGACGAGGGCCATGACCAGCGCGGTGACGCCCGCGATGGCGACGGCCTGGCGCGACTGCACGAGCTGGCTGGAGGCCTGCGACCCGACGTCGCCCTCGGCCGAGTTGGACCGGGTGACGATCATGCCCGTGGCGACGGCCATGAGCAGCGCCGGCACCTGGGTGACCAGTCCGTCGCCCACCGTGAGGATCGAGTACGTGTCGACCGACTCCATGATCGGCATCCCGTGCATGGCGACGCCGATGACGATGCCGCCGAGCAGGTTGATCAGCGTGATGACGATGCCGGCGATCGCGTCGCCCTTGACGAACTTGGAGGCGCCGTCCATCGCGCCGTAGAAGTCGGCCTCGGCGGAGATCTCCGCGCGGCGGGCGCGGGCGTCCTTCTCGCTGATGAGGCCGGCATTGAGGTCGGCGTCGATCGCCATCTGCTTGCCGGGCATCGCGTCGAGGGTGAAGCGGGCCCCGACCTCGGCGACGCGCTCCGCGCCCTTGGTGACCACGAGGAACTGGATGACCACGAGGATGAGGAACACGACGATGCCGATGACGAGGTTGCCGTCGACCACGATGTGCCCGAACGCCCCGATCACCTCGCCCGCGTACCCGTCGCCGAGCACGAGGCGGGTCGAGGCGACGTTGAGGCCCAGCCGGAACAGCGTCGCGACGAGCAGCAGCGACGGGAACACGGAGAAGTCCAGCGGCTTCTTCACGAACATCGACGTCAGCAGGATCACGAGCGTGAGCAGGATGTTGACGATGATGAGCACGTCGAGCAGCGCCGCGGGCACGGGCACGACGAGCAGCAGCACGATGCCGACGACGCCGAGCGGCACGGCCACCATGGCGAGGGATCTGTTCTTCACGCGGAGCGCTGGTCCTTCCCGGTCCGGGGCGCGCGGGGGCGCCGTCGGGACGTCCTATGCACCGTCGGCCGGCCACTCCCCCGGCCCGATGGCCGGGCGGGTCATGCGGTGCGGCACGGACGACGCGGCGGCCCCGCGGCGCGACAGCGCCATGACGAACGCGAGGACCCGTGCCACCGCCATGTACAGCTCGACGGGGACCTCCTGGCCCACGTCGCACGCCCCGTGCAGGGCGCGGGCGAGCGGGACGTCGCGCACCATGGGCACGCGGCACTCCTCGGCCCGCTCGCGGATGCGGGCCGCCACGTGGTCGGCGCCGCGCGCGACGACCCGCGGCGCGGACCGGCCGGGCTCGTAGCGCAGCGCGACGGCGACGTGCGTGGGGTTCACGACGACGACGTCCGCGTCGGCGACCGCGGCGATCATGCGGTTGCGGGTCATCGAGCGGGCCATCGACCTCCGCTGGGACTTCACGAGGGGGTCGCCGTCGCTGCTCTTGTGCTCGTCCTTGAGCTCCTTCTTGGTCATGCGCGTCTTCTTGCGGTTGCGCCGGTTCACCACGAGCACGTCGAACAGCGCGAGCCCGATGCCGGCCGCGGTCGCCCACACCAGCAGCGACCGGACCCCGGACGAGGCCGCGTCGATCAGCGACGCCAGCGGCAGCGCGCCCGCGGACAGCAGCACGGGCATGAGCGACTGCACGACGACGTACAGAACCGTCCCCACGACCGCGGTCTTGAGCAGGGCCTTCGCGCCGTTCCACAGGGCCTGCGGGCCGAACGTCTGCTTGAGCCCGTTGACCGGGTTGAACTGGGAGAACTCGCCCCGGAGCCGCTTGAGGTGCACGCCGCCCTGCGCGACGGCGGCGGCGAGCACGGCCGCCGCGACCGCGCCGAGCAGGGGCGCCAGGGTCGGCAGCACCGTGCCGAGCGCGTCCTGCAGGTACGCGAGCGCGACGGCGGGCTCGGGGTCCTCGATCACCGTGCGCAGCGACAGCACCTGCCCCGCCGCCGCCTCGGACGCGTGGGAGACGGTGAGCGGCAGGACGGCCGCGGCGACGCCCATGCCCACCCACGCGGTGAGGTCCTGCGACCGGCCGAGCTGCCCCTTGGAGCGGACCTCCTTCATCCGCTTCTCGGAGGCCTGCTCGGTCCTCTCCTCCCCGGACTCGGCCATCAGCCCACCCCCGACACGCGCCCGACGGCCTGGTCGGTGAGCGTGGCGACGACGTGCGGCATCGCGACCAGCACCGTGCCCACCAGCGCGAGCGTGAGGAAGATCTTCAGCGGGAAGCCCATGGCGAACGCGTTGAGCGCCGGGGCGACGCGGTTCACGAGCCCGAGGCCGACGTCGGCCAGGAAGAGCACGACGATGATCGGGCCGGCGATCTGCAGCCCGGCGACGAACGACCCGGTGAGGGCCGACACGAAGGACTCGGCCGGGACGGCGGCGATCGCGCCGACGGGCACGGCCTCGTAGGAGCGGGCCAGGCCCAGCACCACGAGCTGGTACGCGTCGGACGCGAACATCAGCACGACCGCGAGCAGCGCGAACAGGCGCGCGAACTGCGCGCCGTTGACGTTGGTCTGCGGGTCGAACGCGATGCCGAGGGAGAACCCGCCGAACAGGTCGAGGTAGGAGCCGGCGGCCGTGATCGCCGAGAGGACGATCATGACGAGCGCGCCCAGCATCGCCCCGGTGAGCGCCTCCGCGGCCACGTACGCGACGAACGTCGCGGTGTCGACGGGGGTGAAGTCGGGAGCCACCCGGGCGGAGACGACGAGGCCGAGCGAGACGGCGAGGATCGCGCGCACCTGCGGCGGGATCGCGCTGTGCGAGAACGGCGGCGCAAGGAGCATGAACGCGGCCATCCGCACCCCGGCGAGCAGGGTCGCCTCGAGCCACCCCGGGTCGATGTCGAGGGTCACGCGCGTCAGCCGCCGCTCAGCAGCGTCGGGATCAGGTCGAACATCGCGTGGGTGAACGACACCATCTCCCCGATCATCCAGTTGCCGCACACGATGAGGGCGACCGCGACGGCCACCGCCTTCGGCACGAACGAGAGGGTGATCTCCTGGATCTGGGTGACGGACTGCACGAGGGAGATCGCGAAGCCTACGACGAGCGACGTGACGAGCACGGGGGCCGCGAGCTTGCCCGCGAGCAGGAGCGCCTGGGCGGCGATGTCGAGGACGGCGGCGGTCTCCATGTCAGACCACCCCGTAGGAGCCGATGAGGGACGTCGTGATGAGGCCCCAGCCGTCGACGAGCACGAAGAGCAGCAGCTTGAAGGGCAGCGAGATCATCGGCGGCGGCAGCATCATCATGCCCATGCTCATCAGGGCGGCGGACACCACGAGGTCGATGACGAGGAACGGCACGAAGACGACGAAGCCGATGATGAACGCCGCGCGCAGCTCGGAGATGACGAAGGCCGGGACCAGCGTGGTCAGCGGCACGTCGGCCGGGGTGTCGGGGTTCGCGAGGTCCGCGGCGCGCGTCATGAGCGCGAGGTCCTCCTCGCGGGTGTGCGCGAGCATGAACTCCCGCAGGGGCCCGGCGCCGGCGTCGAGGCCGGCCCCGAAGGTGATGCCGCCGTCCAGGTAGGGCTGCACGGCCACGTCGTTGATCTGGGTCACGACCGGCCACATGATGAACAGCGACAGGAACAGCGCGAGCCCGGCCAGGACCATGTTGGGCGGCACCGTGATGCCGAGCGCGTTCCGCGTCAGCGCCAGGACGACGAAGATCTTGGTGAACGACGTCATCATGAGCAGCAGCGTCGGGGCGAGCGACAGCAGGGTGATCCCGACCAGCGTGACCAGCGACGACGAGGGCTCGCCGTTCGGCCCGTTGATCTCGACCGACACGCTGCTACCCGCGTCCTGCGGGTCGACCGGCGCGGTGGGCGACGCGGGCGCCGTGGGCTCCAGCACGTCGGCGCCCGCGCCGGGCGCGAGCCAGGCCGCCGCGACGGCGACCAGCAGCACGAGGGCGGCGACGACGAGCCCGACGCGCAGCGACCGCCGGGCCGCCGCGGTCACCGCAGGCCGCCACGCACGGCCTGCGCGGCCCTGCGCCACGTCGCCGGGGCGAGGAGGGAGTCGACCACGCCTGCAGGTGCACGGTCGGGTGCGGGGTCCGGCGCGCCGGACCCCGCGGCGCCGTCGTGCGGGTCCTCCT
>NZ_JBHVBO010000187.1:0-7720 GCF_042668085.1 Isoptericola sp. NPDC057391
GGCCCTGTCGCGGCCTCTCTATCTCGCGACTCGGGGTTCTCTATCTCGCGACCAGGGGGTCAGCGGCGGCGGGGCCACGGGAACGGCCCGGGGCCGTCCCAGCGGTCGCCGTCCCTGCCGTGACCGTTCCCGTTCCCGTTCCCGTTCCCATGGCCGTGGCCGTTCCCGTGACCGTGGCCGGGGTGCTCGCCGCGGCCGGCCTTGTAGACCTGGATCGTCGACGGCCGGGGGCCGCGCCAGGCGCCGGCGGGGGCTCGCTCGCCCTCGGCGAGGTAGTCGGGGAAGTAGGAGTTCGGCGCGTCGAAGGTGCCGTCCTCGCCCGGGTGCTGCACGTTGACGTAGACCATCGCGTCGCGCGAGTCGACGACCGGCCCGCAGGTCTCGGCGTCGCGCGGCACGGACAGGAACTGCTCCACCCGGCCCCGCTGGCGACCCGTGAGGGTCACCTTGAACAGTCCGTCGCACTTCTGGATGGTCGACGGGGCGCCGTCCGTGGAGATCCACAGGTTGCCCTCGGCGTCGAACGCGAGGTTGTCCGGGCACGAGATCGGCGAGACCCGGTCGGCCGGGAAGCCGGAGAAGTACGTCGAGCCGTTCACCGACGGGTCGCCGGCGACGAGCAGCAGGTTCCAGGTGAACGTCGTGGCGGTCTGGTCGCCGCGGTCCTCGATGATCTCCACCACGTGGCCGTCGCGGTTGGTGGTGCGGGGGTTGGGCTCGGTGGCGCCCTCCTTGCCCTCCTTGCCGCGGTCGGTGTTGTTGGTGCACGCCACGTAGATGCGGCCGGTGAGCGGGTTCGGCTCCACGTCCTCCGGGCGGTCCATCTTGGTGGCGCCGACGGCGTCCGCGGCCAGCCGCGTGAAGACGAGCACCTCCTCGACCGTCATCCCGGGCACGCGCGACTCGCCGTCCTTCACGAGCGGGATCCACTCGCCGGTGCCGTCGAACCCGCCGTCGGAGGGCACCGCGCCCGAGCCGTCGATCTCCGACGCCGGGGAGTCGCCCCGGAACCGCGCGACGTACAGGTCGCCCTCGGACAGCAGGGTCTTGTTGTGGCGGCGCGCCCACCGGCTGCTGCCCTCGCGGAAGCGGTTCTTCGACACGAACTTGTACACGTAGTCGAAGCGCTCGTCGTCGCCCATGTACGCGACCGCGTGACCGCGCTTCGACAGGATGACGTTGGCGCCCTCGTGCTTGAAGCGGCCCATCGCCGTGTGCTTCACGGGCGCCTCGTCGGGCTCGTACGGGTCGACCTCGACGATCCAGCCGAAGCGGTGGCTCTCGTACTCGTAGCCGGGGTTGCGACCGTCGAACCGCGGGTCGTCGAGCTCCCAGCCGTAGCTCGTCGCCGCGTCCTTGAGGCCGTACCGCGCGTCGCGCGGGTCCTTGCCGTTGACGCGGAAGTTGGCGTTGTAGTTCTCCTCGCCGGAGACGACGGTGCCCCACGGCGTCGTCCCGCCCGCGCAGTTGTTCAGCGTGCCGCGCACGCGGGTGCCGCTCGGGTCCTCGACCGTCTTCATGAGGTACGAGCCGGCCGCCGGGCCGTCCACGCGGAACTCGGTGTCCACGGTGATGCGGCGGTTGTAGCGGCTGATCCGCGAGTAGGTCCACGGCGAGCCCTCGCGGTCGCGGCGCACCTCGACGACGGACAGCCCCCAGGCCGCGCGCTCGATGGCGCGGCGCGTGGCGGCGTCGTACGAGTCGTCGAACATGATCCCGGCGTTGGTGTACTCGTGGTTGCTCACGAGCAGGCCGCGCGTGCCGCGCTTCGTCTTCCCGTGCGGGCGGACGTCGTCCGGGTCGGCCGGGAGGATGTCGAGGTAGTCGACGTTGTAGCCGAACTGCTTGGCCTGCTGCTCCGGCGTCTGGCGCGCGGCGTCGAACGCGCGACCGCCGGGCAGGATCGGGTCGCCCCAACGGATGATCGGCGACCACTCGTACCCCTCGGGCACGACGAACGCGTCGACCGCGGCGTCCTGCGGCGCGATGGCGCCGAACGCGAGGCCCTTGCCCGCGCCGTGCCCGCGGCCGGCGGCGACGGCGCTCGCGCCGGGCGCGCCCGCCACCTGGGCGCCGACGACGACCGTGGCGGCCGCGGCGGCGAGACCGCCGAGCATGACGCGGCGGGACAGCGCCCGCGCCGCGACGTCGCGGAAGTACTCGTTGGCGGACTCGTTGGGCGCGGGGTGCGAGCACGCGTCGGCACACTTGAGCCGGCACGTGACCGGGCTGCGCTTGCCGCGCGCGTAGTGAGGGTCGTGAGGCGCGGCCGCGAGCTCCAGCAGCGGGCGCGACTCGGGGGCGATCGTCATCGGGCACTCCTGAGGGTGGGACAGGGGGGTGACGTGCCCGAACGTAGGGAGCACCGGTGGCGTCACGTCGTCGTGACACCGACCCTCAGGTGAACAGCAGGTGACCTGCGCGTTCGGCCTCAGCCGAGCGAGGCCACCCACTCCGACGTGCCGTCGGCGAAGCCCTGCTCCTTCCAGATCGGCACCTCGGCCTTGAGCTCCTCGACCAGGTCCGACGCGGCGGTGAACGCCGCCTGCCGGTGCCCCGCCGCCACGGCCGCCACCACCGCGACGTCGCCTATCGACAGGTCGCCGGTCCGGTGCACGACGGCGACGCGCACGCGGTCCCCCGTCGCCGCGGCCGTGCGGCGCGCGACGCGGTCCGCCACCTCCCGCAGCACCGTCGCCGCGTCCGGGTGCGCCTCGTAGTGCAGCCGTGCGACCCCGCGCCCGCCGTCGTGGTCGCGCACGTAGCCGGTGAACGTCGCCACCGCGCCGCACGCGTCGTCGCGCACCAGTGCCCCGAGCTCCGCCACCAGCGGGTCCAGGGCCGAGTCGACGACGTCGGCACGCAGCACCTCCGCCTCGCCGGTCGAGGTGCCGGGTTCGAGGGCCGGGGCCGGATGGTCGCCGCCGGCGAGCTGGTCCACGGCGTGCGGCAGCACCTCGGCGAGCGCGTCGAGCCCGTCGGTCACGCCGCCGACGGAGCCGGGCAGGTTGAGGACCAGCGTGCGCCCGGCGACCCCGGCGACGCCGCGGGACAGCGCCGCCGCCGGGACGGCCCGCTTCGCCGGGTCCGTGGGCGTGAGGGAGCGGGCGCGGACGAGCTCGGCGATCCCGGGGACCTCGCGGTCGAGGACGGCGCGCGTCGCCTCCGGGGTGCGGTCGCGCGGGCCGAGCCCGGTGCCGCCGCTGGTGACGATGAGATGCGGCACGTCGTCCGGCGCCGCCACGAGGAGTGCCGCGAGCGCCTCGCGCACCGGCTCGCCGTCGTGCACGACGACGGGCGGCGACGTGCGCCAGCCACGGGCGGCGAACCACGCGACGGCCGCCGGGCCCGAGCGGTCCTCGTACTCCCCCGCCGCCGCACGGTCGGAGGCGACGACGACGGCGACGCGGCGCTGGGGGTGCCCGTCGTCGTGCGTGCCGTGGTGATCGTGGGTGCCGGTCATGCGTCCTCCCCGCCCGCGTCGGCCGCCGCGCGCGCCCAGTCGCCCGACTTGCCGCCCGACTTCGCGACGACCTGCACGTCGGTGAGCACGGCGGCCTTGTCCACGGCCTTGATCATGTCGTAGAGCGTCAGCCCGGCGACCGTCACCGCGGTGAGCGCCTCCATCTCGACGCCGGTGCGGCCGGTGGTGCGCACGGTCGCGGTGATCGCCACCGTGCCGGACCCGGCGGGAGCGGGCACGACGTCGATCTCCACGCCGGAGATCGGTAGCGGGTGGCACAGCGGCACGAGGTCGGGCGTGCGCTTGGCGCCCAGGATCCCGGCGATGCGGGCGGTGGCGATCGCCTCGCCCTTCGGCAGGTCGCCCGACGCGATCCGCGCGACGACGTCGGCGCGCGTGCGCAGCACGCCCGTCGCGGTGGCCTGGCGCTTCGTCACGTCCTTGGCGGAGACGTCGACCATGTGCGCCGCGCCGTCGGCCCGGTAGTGGGACAGGCCCTGCGTCGGGTCGGTGGGGTCGGTCGGGTCGGTCAACGGAGCTCCTGGTAGTCGACGGGGTCGCCGGCGTCGAGGTGCGCGACGCCGGGCGGCACGTGCACGAGGACCGTCGCCGCGGCGAGGTGGGTCAGCAGGTGGGAGCCGGGGCCGCCGGTCATGCGCACGCGCCCGTCGGCGTCGAGCGTGCCACGCCGCACCTGGTGCAGGGCGGGCGGCGAGTCGAGCGGCTCGGCGAGGGGCGCGCGGCCGGTGGCCCGGCGGGCGGGCGCCGCGCCCGTCGCCGCGGCGAGCACCGGGCGCAGGAACAGCTCGAAGGACACGTACGCGCTGACCGGGTTGCCGGGGAACGCCACGAGCGGCACGTCCAGCCCGGACCGGAGGGTCACCGTGCCGAGGCCCTGCGGCCCGCCCGGCTGGACGGCGACGTGCCCGAACCAGGCGCCCGTGAGCGTCTGGCGCACCACCTCGTACGCCCCCGCGGAGACGCCGCCGGTCGTGACGACGAGGGCGACGTCGCCCGGCGCGTCGGCGAGCACCCGGAGCAGCGCGTCGGCCCGGTCCGGCGCGACGCGGGTCGTGACGCGGGCGCCCGCCTGCCCGAGCGCGGCGGTGAGCGCCGCCCCGTTGGCGTCGTGCACCTGCGCCGGGCCGAGCGGCGCGCCCGCCGGGGCCAGCTCCGAGCCGGTGGAGACGAGCAGCACGTGCGGCGGCGGCGCGACCTCGACGGTCGTGACGCCCGCGGCGACGAGCGCCCCGAGCTGCGACGCGCCCAGCGGCGTCCCGGCGGGGACCAGCACGTCGCCGGCCGCGACGTCGGAGCCCGCGGTGCGCACGAACGTGCCCGCCGCGACGGGCGCGGCGAACCGGACCTCCGCGGAGGTCGCCGGGTCCGGGAAGCGCGGCGGGTCCGCGTCCTCGATCCGGACGACGGCGTCGGCCCCGGCGGGCACGGGCGCCCCGGTCATCACGGGCGCCGCGGCGCCCGGGCCCAGCGGCGGCGGCTGGGTGCCGGCGGGGACGGGGGCGACGACAGGCAGAACCACCGGGACGTCGGCGGACGCCCCGGCGACGTCGGCCGCACGCACCGCGTACCCGTCCATCTGGGAGTTGTCGAAGCCGGGCAGCGCGACGGCGGCCGTCGCGTCGCGCGCCAGCACCCGCGGCGAGAGCCCCGCGCCCGCCCCCACCTGCGTCAGCAGCGTCGCGACGTCGACCCGCGCGGACGCCCGACCGCGCGCCGCCGCCAGGGCGGGCTCGACCACCTCGGCCACCGCGGCCGCGTGGGCGGCCACCGACCGCCGCTGCGTCACGTCGTCATGCACGGGCGTCAGCCTATGTCCCCCGCCGCCCGTGGTCCCCGGCGAGGGCCGCCCCCACAGCGCTCCCCGCAGATGCGGGGCTATGCTTCTACTCGTGCCGCACATGCGAGTTTCGGAAGCGTCCGTGTACCTCGGCGTCAGCGACGACACGGTGCGCCGGTGGATCGACCGCGGGCTGCTCGGGTCCACGACGGACGCGTCGGGGCGCAAGGTCGTCGACGGGTACGAGGTGGCGATGGTGGCGCGCGAGCACGCGACCGTCCCCGCGCTGCCGGGCCGGATGAAGAGCTCGGCGCGCAACCGCTTCGTCGGGCTCGTCACCGACATCCAGAGCGACCCGGTCATGTCGCAGGTGGAGCTGCAGTGCGGGCCGTTCCGCGTGGTGTCGCTCATGAGCAGCGAGGCCGTGCGCGACCTCGGGCTCGAGCGCGGCTCCGTCGCGGTCGCGGTCATCAAGTCGACGACCGTCGTGATCGAGGCGGAGGCGTGAGCATGCCGACAGTCCGGGGACGCCGCCTGAGGAAGCACGTCGCCGTCGGCGCCGCGGCGCTCGCCGTGACCGCGCTGGCCGGCTGCGGCACGTCGGCGTCGGGGGCCGACGGCGAGGACGCCGGCACCACGACGCTCACCGTGTTCGCCGCGGCGTCCCTGAAGGGCTCGTTCGAGGACCTCGCCGTGCAGTTCGAGGCCGCGCACGACGGCGTGGACGTGCAGCTCGGCTTCGCCGGGTCTTCCGACCTGGTGGCGCAGATCCAGCAGGGCGCGCCGGCCGACGTCTTCGCCTCCGCCGACACGGCGACCATGGACAGGCTCGTCGCCGACGACCTGGTCGGCGCCCCGCAGGACTTCGCCACCAACACGCTGGAGATCGCCGTCCCGCCGGGCAACCCGGCCGGCGTCGAGTCCCTGCAGGACCTCGCCGACCCGGACGTGAAGCTCGTGCTGTGCGCGCCGGAGGTGCCGTGCGGGGCGGCCTCCGCGAAGGTCGCCGACGCCGCGGGCCTGGACCTGCGGCCGGTGAGCGAGGAGCAGAGCGTCACCGACGTGCTCGGCAAGGTGACCGCCGGCGAGGCGGACGCCGGGCTCGTGTACGTCACGGACGTCGCCGCCGCGGGGGACGACGTCGAGGGCGTCGAGTTCGCCGAGTCGGCCGAGGCCGTCAACACCTACCCGATCGCCCCGGTGGCCGACGCGGACCAGGCGGAGCTCGCCCAGGAGTTCGTCGACCTCGTCCTGTCGGACGACGGGCAGCGGACGCTCGCGGGCTTCGGCTTCGCGGGACCGTAGGTGCCCGTGCGAGTCCCGACGCGATCCACCGGCGAAGCCGCCGTCGGCCTGCCCCGGTGGGCGTTCGCGCCCGCCGCGGTGGGCGGCCTGTTCGTGCTGCTGCCTCTGGTGGCGATGGCGACGCGGGTCGACTGGTCGAGCTACTGGGAGCTGATCAGCAGCGAGTCCGCGCGGGCCGCGCTGCTGCTCAGCCTGCAGACGTCGGCCGCGAGCACGGTGGCGTGCCTCGTGCTCGGGGTCCCGATGGCGCTGGTGCTGGCGCGGTGCCGCTTCCCCGGCATCGACCTGCTGCGCTCGCTGGTGATGGTGCCGCTGGTGCTCCCGCCCGTGGTGGGCGGCATCGCGCTGCTCTACACGTTCGGCCGCCGCGGCCTGCTCGGCGAGACGCTCGAGGTCGCGGGCCTGCAGGTCGCGTTCTCGACGACGGCGGTGGTGCTGGCGCAGACGTTCGTCGCGCTGCCGTTCCTCGTGACGAGCCTCGAGGGGGCCCTGCGCACGGCGGGCGCCCGCTACGAGGTGGTCGCGGCGTCGCTCGGCGCGCGCCCGACGACGGTGCTGCGCCGCGTGACCCTCCCCCTCGTGTGGCCGGGCCTGCTGTCCGGGGCGGTGCTGTCGTTCGCCCGCGCCCTCGGCGAGTTCGGCGCCACCATCACGTTCGCCGGCAGCCTGCAGGGCGTCACGCGCACCCTGCCGCTCGAGATCTACCTGCAGCGCGAGACCGATCCCGACGCCGCCGTCGCGCTGTCCCTGCTGCTCGTCGTCGTCGCCGTCCTCGTCATCGCCGCCACGCGCCGGGACCGGGGCCCGCGGTGACCCTGACGTTCGCCGCCACGCTGCCCGCCCGCGGGTTCGACGTCGAGCTCGACGTCGCCGAGGGCCGCACCCTCGCCCTGCTCGGCCCCAACGGGGCGGGCAAGTCGACGGCGCTCGGTCTGGTCGCCGGCACGCTGCGACCCCACGACGGGCGCATCGCCCTCGACGGGCGCCCCCTGGTGCGCGCCGACGGCGGCCGCATCCGGACCTGGGTGCCGCCGCACGCCCGGCACGTCGCGCTCCTGGCGCAGGAGCCCCTGCTGTTCCCGCACCTGTCCGTGCGGCAGAACGTGGCCTTCGGCCCGCGGTCCCAAGGCGTCCGACGGCGCGCGGCCGACGCC
>NZ_JBHVBO010000188.1:0-7710 GCF_042668085.1 Isoptericola sp. NPDC057391
GTAGTGGACTGGTCCACTACCTCGGCACGGTTTGAACTACCTCGGCACGGTTTGAACTACCTCGGCACGGTTTGAACTACCTCGGCACGGTTTGAACTACCTCGTCAGAGCGCGAGGTCGAGGCGGCCGTCGGGGGAGGAGCTGGCCAGGGCGCCCTCGCGGCGCGGGATGCGGCCCGCCCCGGCGGCGAGGCGCCCGGACTCGACGGCGAGGCGCATGGCGTGCGCCATGCGGACCGGGTCGGCGGCGCGCGTGACGGCGGTGGCGAGCAGCACGCCGTCGCAGCCGAGCTCCATCGCGAGGGCGGCGTCGGACGCGGTGCCCACCCCGGCGTCGAGGATGACCGGCACGCGCGCGGCGGCGGCGATCGCCTCGATGTTGCGCGGGTTGAGCACGCCCAGGCCGGTGCCGATGGGGGCGCCGAGCGGCATGACGGCGGCGCACCCGACATCCTCGAGCCGCCGGGCGAGGATCGGGTCGTCGTTGGTGTAGGGCAGGACGACGAACCCGTCGCGCACCAGCCGGTCGGCCGCCTCGACGAGGCCGATCGGGTCGGGCAGCAGGGTGACGTCGTCCGCGATGACCTCGAGCTTGACCCAGTCGGTGCCGCAGGCCTCGCGCGCGAGCTGCGCCGTGAGCACGGCCTCGGCGACCGAGAAGCAGCCCGCCGTGTTGGGCAGGGCGCGGATGCCGAGGCGCTCCAGGAGGCCCCAGATGCCGCCGTCCTCCGCGCCCGTGCCGCCGGGGCGCACCGCGACGCGGCGCATCGCGACCGTCGTGAGCCCGGTGCCGGACGCGACCAGCGCGTCCTCGAGCGTCATGAGGTTCGACGCGCCGCCCGTGCCCATGACGAGGCGCGAGCCGATCTCGGTGCCCGCGACCACGAGCGGGTCGACGAGGGTGATGGTGCTGGTCGGGCTGGTCATGTCTTCTCCGTGCATCCTGGTCAGCCGCCCTGGACGGCGGTGACGATCTCGACCCGGTCGCCGGGCGCGATCCGGGTGCCGGCCCACAGTCCGCGGGGCACGACGGCGTCGTTGACGGCGACGGCGATGCCCTGGACGGAGCCGTCCGCCACGAACGCGGGGACGAGGGCCGCGACGACGGCCTCGACGCCGTCGCCGTGCGGTCCGTCGAGCGGATAGGCCTCGCCGTTGACGACGGCGGTGCGGACGGCAGGGGTGGCGGTCATCGGGCGGCTCCTTCGGGGAGTGGTCTGTCGGCGGGACGGCCGGCGGGCGCGAAGCGTCGTGGGTCGGCGGCGGACAGCGCCGCGTCGGGGGGAGGCGCTCCGGTCACCTCCGCCACGACCGCGTCGGCGGTGACCGGCGCGAGCAGCACCCCGTTGCGGCCGTGCCCGACGGCGGCGAGCAGGCCCGGGACGGCGCTGGCGCCGACCAGCGGCAGGTTGTCGGGGGTGGCCGGGCGGGCGCGCGGGGTGACGTCGACGAGCGCGGCCTCGTCGATCCCGGGCACGAGCGCGCGGGCGTCGCGCAGCAGCGCGAACACGCCGCCGGCCTCGGCGCGCCGGTCGTCGGGGCGCTCCTCGCTGGTGGCCCCCACGACGACCTCGCGGTGCCCCGGCCCGCTGCCCGGCCCCGCGCCGGAGCCCGGGGCCCTCGGGACGACGTACACCGGCCGGCCCTGCACGGTGCCGCGCACCACGTGCTCCAGCGCGAGCTCCGGGCCGGCGTCCAGGCGCAGCGTGACCCCCTTGACGGGGCGCACCGGGACGCGGACCTCGGGCACGGCGTCGAGCAGCGAGGGCGTGGCGCCGTGGCCGGTCGCGAGCACGACGGCGCCCGTGGCGTGCCGCGTGCCGGCGTCGTCGTGCACCGCCACGACCCGGCCCGCGGCGTCGCGCTCGAGGCGCACCGCGGCGCGACGGACCAGGGCGGGGCCGAGGGCCGCGCACAGCGCGGCGTGCGCGGCGCGCGGGTCGACGGCCAGGTCGCCGTCGACGACGGCCGCCCCGGCGAGCCGCGGCCCGAGGTACGGCTCGCGCCGGCGCGCGTCGGCCACGGAGACCTCCGCGGAGGCGAGCCCCCACCCCCGGTGCAGCGCCAGCACGCGGCGCAGCAGCGCGAGGTCGTCGGCGTCGTACGCGACGGCGAGCGAGCCGGCGCGCAGCAGCGGGACGTCGTGACCGGTCGCCGCGGTCAGGTCGGCGGCGAACGCGGGCCAGCGGGCGGCCGACGCGACGTTGAGGCGGGTGAGCTCCCGCTCGCCGAAGTCGGCCTCGCTCACGGCGGCGAGCATCCCCGCGGCCGCGCGGGTGGCGCCGTCGCCGGGCGACGGGTCGAGCACCGTGACGGACAGCCCCGCGTCCGCGGCCCGCCAGGCGACGGCGAGGCCGACGATCCCACCGCCCACCACGACGACGTCGCGGGCGGAGGCGCCCGCGGGAACGGATCCCGGAGCGGGTGCAGAGGTGGGCATGTGCGCTCCCTTCGCTGGCATGACCCAGATCAGGTTCGACGGTCGGCTCCTACGCCCTCTCAGCCCCGAGCGGGGCTCCCGTGCGCGGCCACTGTAACCCGGGCCGTGGTTACCCTGGCCGGCGTGACCACGACCACGCCCGCTGCCGACGCGGCCCGCGCTCGCCTCGCCGACGCCCGCCTCGCCGACGCCCGCCTGTACCTGTGCACCGACGCCCGCGAGGAGCGGGGCGACCTGGAGGACTTCCTGCACGCGGCGCTCGCGGGCGGCGTGGACGTCGTGCAGCTGCGGGACAAGTCGCTCGACGTCGCGCGCGAGCTCGAGCTGCAGGAGGTCGTGGCCCGCGTCGCCGCCGAGCACGACGCGCTCTGGGCGGTGAACGACCGGGCCGACGTCGCCAAGGTCGCCGGGGCGCCCGTGGTGCACATGGGCCAGCGCGACCTGCCCGTGCCCGCCGTGCGGTCCCTGCTCGGCGCGGCGCCCGTGCTGGGCCGGTCCACCCACTCGGCGGCCCAGGCCGCCGAGGCCGAGGCGGACCCGGACGTCGACTACTTCTGCGTCGGCCCCCTGTGGGCCACGCCCACCAAGCCCGGCCGCGCGGCCGTCGGCCTCGACCTGCTGCGCGAGGTCGCCGCGACCCGCCCCACGACGCCGTGGTTCGCCATCGGCGGCGTCGACGCCGAGCGCCTGGACGACGTGCTCGACGCCGGTGCCACCCGCATCGTCGTCGTGCGGGCGATCACGCAGGCTCCCGACCCCGAGCGCGCGGCGCGCGAGCTGCGGGAGCGGCTGGCCTGAGCGACGCCGGCGCACGTGCCGCGTCGAGGTGACCTACCCCACCGCGTGACCCGTGGGACGGGCCGGGGAGCGGGGTCGTCCGGCGGCTACGATGGCTCGGTGACGTCTCCCGCCACCGACACCCCCACCACCGCCGACCTGGCGCCCACGCCGCGTCCCGTGCTCGTCGTCGACTTCGGCGCCCAGTACGCGCAGCTCATCGCGCGCCGCGTGCGCGAGGCCAGCGTCTACTCCGAGATCGTGCCGCACACGTTCACCACGGAGCAGATGCTCGCCAAGGACCCGGCGGCCATTATCCTGTCGGGCGGCCCGTCGTCGGTGTACGCCACGGGCGCGCCGTTCGTCGACCCGGCCCTGTTCGAGGCCGGTGTGCCGGTGCTCGGCATCTGCTACGGCTTCCAGGCGATGGCGCAGGCGCTCGGCGGCACCGTCGCGCAGACGGGGCAGCGGGAGTACGGCGGCACCGAGGTCGAGGTGTGCGAGGCGGGCGTGCTGCTGGCCGGCACCCCCGACCACCAGACCACCTGGATGAGCCACGGCGACTCCGTGCACGCCGCGCCCGAGGGCTTCCAGGTGCTCGCGACGTCGTCCGGCTCGCCCGTCGCCGCGTTCGAGGACACCGGCCGCCGCCTGTACGGCGTGCAGTGGCACCCCGAGGTCAAGCACTCCGCCCACGGCCAGGCCGTGCTGGAGAAGTTCCTCTACGAGGGCGCCGGCCTGAAGCCCGACTGGACGCCCGGCAACGTCATCGCCGACCAGGTCGCCGCGATCCGCGCGCAGGTCGGCGACGCGCGCGTCATCTGCGCGCTGTCCGGCGGCGTGGACTCCGCCGTCGCCGCCGCGCTCGTGCAGCGCGCCGTCGGCGACCAGCTCACCTGCGTCCACGTGGACCACGGCCTGCTGCGCGAGGGCGAGGTCGAGCAGATCGAGCGCGACTTCGTCGCCTCCACGGGTGTGAAGCTCATCATCCGCGACGAGAAGGAGCGGTTCCTGTCCGCCCTCGCCGGGGTGAGCGACCCGGAGACGAAGCGCAAGATCATCGGCCGCGAGTTCATCCGCGTGTTCGAGGACGCGCAGCGCGACATCGTCGCCGAGGCCGGCGAGCACGGCGAGGAGGTCAAGTTCCTCGTGCAGGGCACGCTCTACCCCGACGTCGTCGAGTCCGGCGGCGGCGAGGGCGCGGCCAACATCAAGAGCCACCACAACGTGGGCGGCCTCCCCGACGACCTGCAGTTCGAGCTCGTCGAGCCGCTGCGCACCCTGTTCAAGGACGAGGTCCGCGCCGTGGGCCGCGAGCTCGGCGTGCCGGAGGAGATCGTCTCCCGCCAGCCCTTCCCGGGCCCCGGCCTCGGCATCCGCATCGTCGGCGAGGTCACCGCCGAGCGCCTCGAGACGCTCCGCAAGGCCGACGCCATCGCGCGCGCCGAGCTCACCAAGGCCGGCCTGGACGACGAGATCTGGCAGTGCCCCGTCGTGCTGCTCGCCGACGTCCGCTCCGTCGGCGTGCAGGGCGACGGCCGCACCTACGGCCACCCGATCGTGCTGCGCCCGGTGTCCTCCGAGGACGCCATGACGGCCGACTGGACGCGCCTGCCCTACGACGTGCTCTCGATCATCTCCACGCGCATCACCAACGAGGTGAGCGAGGTCAATCGCGTGGTGCTCGACGTGACGAGCAAGCCCCCGGGCACGATCGAGTGGGAGTGAGTGTGGTCACGCCCCCGCCGACACGGGTGGGCGGCGGCTGAGGTGCCCGCCGCCCGTTCCCGTCGGTGGATGCGTCAGGAGATGCGGTAGGAGTTGGCGCGGTTGTCGAACGCCCCGAGGTCGCTGTCCCTGTCGATGAAGCGGGTGTGCGCCCCGGTCTTGTTGTAGCCGTTGTAGAGGCGTACGTCGCAGTGGTTGTACGTCTTCACCGAGCTGATGGCGTTCTCGTGACCGAGGTTGGCGCCGCCCTCGTTGTCGCCCGTGCCCGCCGTGCAGCCGACGCGGTACTTCGGGTTGAAGACGACGATCTGGTAGCCCTTGAAGTTCTTGTACTGATACAGGCGGGCCACCACGAGGCCGGTGCCCGGCTTCGCGTCCTGACAGCCGAAGGTGCCGTCCTTCACCGCGCAGTACCACGTCGTGGCGGCCGCAGCCTTCGAGATCTTGAGGTCCTCGACCATGACCGGCGTCTCGCTGGTCACCGCCTCGACCTGGACGGGTGCGGTGCCGTCGTCGGGCGCCGCGGTGGCGGCCGGGGCGGTCATGCCCAGGGCCGCGATCGCCGCGAGCCCCCCGACGACGGCGGCGAGCCGTGCGCGGCGGGTGCGGGTGCGTGTCGTGATGGTCATCGTCGCTCCTCACGTCAGCCGGCGATCCCCTCGTCGCCGGTCATGGTGTGACGAGGCACCCGTCTGGGGTACTGATACGCCGAGGCACCGATCGGTGCATGACCAGGGCCGACGCCGGCCCGTCGGTCAGCGGGTGAGCGCTGCGGCCCTGTGGTACGCGGCGTCGACGTCGGCGAGCACGCGCGGCCAGGACGTCGCGAGCTCCGCGGAGCGGTTGTGCGCGATGATCGCGTCGAGCAGCGCGGGGTCGTCGGCGAGGCGGACGAGGGCGTCGGCCATCGCGGCGTCGTCGTCCACGAGGAGGGCGTCGCGCCCGTCGACCAGGCGTTCCGCGACGCCCGACTGCGACCGGCTGACGACGGCGAGGCCGGCCGCCTGGGCCTCGAGGGCCGCGATGCCGAACGCGTCCTGCACGGCCGGGGCGACGAAGACGTCGGCGCGCATGTAGAGGCGCTTGAGCTCGGTCGGGGAGAGGCGGCCGACGAGCCGCACCGTGTCCGCCAGGCCGCGCTCCCGCACCCAGCGGCGGGCCTCGGCGAGCTGCGGCCCGTCGCCGCCGATCGTCGCGACCAGCCGCCCGGGGGCCTTCTCCGCTGCGGCGGCGATCGCCTCGAGCATCGGCAGCACCCGCTTGCGGGGCGCGAACCGGGTGGCCGACACGACGTGCACCTCGCGCCCCTCCGCCCGCTCGTCGCGCTCGACGCGCGGCAGCCGCCAGGCCTCCACGTCGATGCCGTTGCCCAGCACCGACACGCGTTCCGCCGCGGCGTCGGGGCCCAGCCGCCGCCCGACGACGCGCCGCAAGGGGTCCGCCGTCAGCCCGCTCACCGCCGACCACTGCACCGGCCATGCCGCCCACCGGGTCACGCGGTCGAGCGCGGCGAACGCGCGCTCCCAGCCGCCCCACACGCTGTGCACCGTGAGCAGCGCGGGCAGCCCGAGCCGGGTCACCGGGCGCAGCGCCAGCTCGACGGTGGGGGCGAGCACCCCCATGTGCAGGTGCACGGCGTCGGGGCGGCGCCCCTCGGCCTCGAGGGCCCGCAGCCGCGCCAGCACGTGCGCCGTCGAGCGCGGGTGGACGGGGTAGCCGCCCGGCACGCGGGCGGCGACACGGTGCACCACGACGCCCTCGCCGTCGGGCCGGGTGGTGACGCCGTGCTCGCCGGGCGCGCCCGGCGTCGTGGTGATCACCTGGACGTCGTGCCCGGCCTCCGCCTGCCGGTGCGCGAGCCGGGCCACCTGGGTCTCGATGCCACCGAGCAGCGGGAGGTAGGAGTCGGACACGTGGACGATGCGCACCGGGTCATCCTGCCATCGGGATGCAGCCGACCACCTGCGGCTTCGCCGAGCCGAACCCGCGCGGTGGCGCTACCGTGCGAAGAGCGGTACTCGGAGCACGCGCATCAGGCCCACCCAGGAGGTGCGACATGTCGAGCACGGTCACCGTCCATCCGGCCAAGGGCGTCCGTGGGATCGGCCTGGTCACCGTCATCGCGGGCATCGTCATGATCCTCGCCGGCCTGGGCGTGTGGGTCATCGTCTCCCAGACGCTCGCCGACGAGCAGATCACCGTCTCGGAGGACGCGAGCATGTTCGCCGGCCAGAAGGTGTCCGGCCCGTTCACCGCCTACGCACAGGCAGAGGTGATCAACAAGCACGCCCTCGAGGCCTCGGGCGGGCAGACCTACGCCGAGCTCGCCCAGGACGACCCGACGCGAGACACGGTCATGAACGCGTCGTTCCTGCGCGCGTCGCTGTTCACGTCGGTGGTGGCGTTCGGCGTCTGCGCCCTGGTCATCGGCCTGGGCGTCGTCCTCATCCTGCTGGGCAGCGCGCTGCGCAAGCTCGCGGGCGGCCCGCAGGTGGTGATCGACTCACCCTCGCTGACGTCCGAGGGCGGCCTGTCGCACGCCACGCCCCGCGCCGACCCCGTCGAGCCCGAGCGGCCGCGCCCCCCGACGACGCCCGCCCCACCGCCCGAGCGCCCGAGCACGCGCACCGCCCCCGAGGCGCCCGCCACCGGGACGTCGCCTCCGGAGGCGCCACCGGCTGCACCACCGGCACAGGGCAGCGGGTCGCCGACCGCCTGAGGACGACCGGCGCCGGCATGACGACGCGGCGGTGACCTTCGGGTCAC
>NZ_JBHVBO010000189.1:0-7457 GCF_042668085.1 Isoptericola sp. NPDC057391
GGGCCCGCCCGTGCGGGTCACGGCCTGCGGATCAGTCGTCCGTCTGACCGGCCTTGACCTCGTCGGCGGTGTAGTAGCCGGAGTCGATCAGCACGGGCTGGATGTCGTCCTTGAACACCGTCTGGACCTCGAGCAGGTACGACGGGACGACCTTCACGCCGTTGTCGTACGTCTCGGTGTCGTTCGCCTCGGGCTCCTCGCCCTCCACGAAGGACTGCGTCGCCTTGACGGCCTGCTCGGCGAGGAGGCGCGTGTCCTTGAAGATCGTCGAGGACTGGACGCCGTCGTTGATCAGCTTGATGTTGGAGATCTCGGCGTCCTGGCCGGTGACGACGGGCAGGCCGTCCTCCAGCGTCGGGCCCATGCCCGCGCCCTTCAGCGCGTTGATGATGCCGCGGGACAGGACGTCGGCCGGCGCGAGCACGCCGTCCAGCTTCTCGCCGCCCTGGTAGGTGGACGTGAGCAGGTCCTCCATGCGCTTCTGGGCCGTCTCCAGCTCCCAGCGCTGCGTCGTGACCTGGCCGAAGTCGGTCTGGCCGGACGGGACGACGAGCGTGCCGTCGTCGATGAGCGGCTGGAGCACCGACATCGCGCCGTCGAAGAAGAAGCCCGCGTTGTTGTCGTCGGGCGAGCCGGCGAAGAGCTCGATGTTGTACGGGCCCTTCTCGCCGGTGGGCTCGTCGTTCTCGTCGAGGTAGCCGAGCCCGCGCAGCAGGGCGTTCGCCTGCGCCACGCCGACGGCCTCGTTGTCGAACGTCGTGTAGAAGTCGACGTTCTCGCTGTCGCGGATGAGGCGGTCGTACGCGATGACCGGGATGTTCGCCGCGGCGGCCGCGTCGAGCTGGCTGGTCAGCGCGGTGCCGTCGATCGAGGCGATGACGAGGACGTCGACCCCCTCGGTGATCATCGAGTCGATCTGCTGCGTCTGGGTCGGGATGTCGTCGTTGGCGAACTGCAGGTCCACGGAGTAGCCGAGGTCCTCCAGGCCCTTCTTGACGTTGTTGCCGTCCTGGATCCAGCGCTCGTAGGTCTGGGTCGGCATCGCGACGCCGATCTTGACGTCGTCGTCGCCGTTCCCCGCGGCGGCGTCCGCACCGCCGCCACCGCCGGCCCCGGAGCCGCCGCACGCGGCGAGTCCCAGCGTCAGCGCCGCACCGGCGGCCACCGCGCCCATCGTCTTGGCGAGTCGCATCCTCGCGCTCCTTCTCGTCGTCGAGTGTCCCCCGGCAGCGACCGTCGCCGCCGGCGCCCGGACGCCGGGGTGCTCCCCGGACGGCCGAGCCGGTCCGCGGTACAGACTGCTGCGTTCGAGTTCCGAAGTCAAAGCCTCGGCGGGTGGAAAGCGATAACGATCCCGTCACGGCCGGTGTCCGACGGCGCAGGACCGCGCCAGCCCGGGGCGCACGCACAGGCGGAGGGCCGCGGGACGACGTCCGTCCCGCGGCCCTCCGAGCCGCGACCGCCGCGGCGGTCAATTTGTACGTCGAACACAACCGTGACGACGTGCCGCGCTCAGCGCTGCGGGTCCTCCAGCACCGCGACCGTCCGCGCGGGCACCGTGACCGTGCCCGTCCGCGCGTCCCACCGGGTCCCCCGGACGACCGCGTCCTCGCCCGAGCGCTGCACGCCCGAGAGCCGGAAGTCCCGGCCGCGCAGCTCGGGCAGCTCGAGCGTCACGGGCTCGGGCGACGCGTTGAACACCGTGAGCACCCCGTCGAGTCGACGGTCCGCGTCGCGCCCCACGGTGTCGTCCACCGCCATCGCGACGACGCCGGGCGTCGCGTCGGGGCCGGAACCCGGGAACGACACCTTCTGCTGGATCGCCGCGGCGCTGCCGAGGCGGAACAGCCGGGTCGACGAGCGCAGCTCGAGCAGCTCGCGCGCCGCCTCCGACGCCACCCGGATGTCCGACGGCGCGGGCTTGAGCGCCGGGTCCGCCAGGAGCGGCGCCATGACCGGCCAGGCGTCGGCGTTGTCCGCCGCCGGCGGCAGTCCGCGACCGAACCCGTTGTCCTGCCCCGACCAGTCGATCGCGTTGAACCAGTCCCCCGAGTCGTAGGAGTTGCGGTCCAGCGACTTCGAGCGCAGCAGGTCCGTGCCCGCGTGCCAGAACGACGGGGTCTGGGCCAGCGCCGTCGTCGCGAGCGAGACGGTGTTCATCCGCACCCGGTCCGCCATCGGGGTGTCCTGCGGCAGCTTGAGCGTCAGCAGGTCGAAGAGCGTCTCGTTGTCGTGCGCGTCGACGTACGTCACGACCTCCTCCGGCGAGTCCGCGTACCCCGCGGGCGCGCCGCGGTAGTCGAGGTCCTCGCCCCGCGTCGTCTCCCCGGCGCCGTCGTCCGACGCCCGGAACGCGAAGTCCCGCAGGTTGCCCGCCAGGCCCAGGCGCACCAGGTCGGTCTGGTGGCCGAGGTCGGCACGCTCGTCGTCCGAGCCATCGTTGACGCTGCCGGCGTGGCCCTCGATGGCCTCGCGGCCGTTCGGGTCGGTGAACAGCCCCGTGCCGAAGCCCTGGGTGAACCGCGACGCGGCGTCCACCGGCGAGCCGCCGTGCACGGCGTCGCGCAGCCGGTCGCTGAACGTCCCGATGCCCGTCCCGCCGAGCTGCCCCTGGGTGGCCTGCGTGAACAGGGCGTTGTCCGCGACCTCGCCGAAGTTCCAGCCCTCGCCGTACAGGTAGACGGCGGACCCGTCGACGCCGTCCTCGCGGACGGTCAGGTCGTCGAGGGCCTCGCGCACCGCCAGCATGTTCTCCCTCGAGTGGTGGCCCATGAGGTCGAAGCGGAAGCCGTCCACCTTGTAGTCGCGGGCCCACGTGACCACCGAGTCCACCATGAGCTTGCCCGCCATCGCGTGCTCGGTGGCGACGTTCTGGCAGCAGGTGCTCGTCTCGACCGCCCCCGTGGTGGGGTTCAGCCGCTGGTAGTAGCCCGGCACCACCCGGTCGAGCACGCTCTTCGCGTCCTGGCCGCCGGCCGCCGTGTGGTTGAAGACCTGGTCGAGCACCACCTGCAGCCCGGCCCGGTGCAGCGAGCCCACCATGGTGCGGAACTCGGCCACCCGCGCCCCACCCTCGGCCTCGACGGCGTACGAGCCCTCGGGGACCGAGAAGTGGTACGGGTCGTAGCCCCAGTTGAAGCCGTCGTTCGCCGCGACGTCGGCCACCGCCGCCTGCTGCTCCTCGGAGTCGGGCGCGAACCCGGACAGGTCGCCCGTCGTCTGCTGGTCGGCGCGGTCCTCGGGGATCGTCGCGATGTCGAACGTCGGCAGCAGGTGCACCGTCGTCATGCCCGCGTCGGCCAGCTCGCGCAGGTGCGCCATGCCGTCCGACCGCCGCTCGGCGAAGGCGAGGTACGTGCCCCGCCGGTCCTCCGGCACCGTCTCGTCGGAGATCGAGAAGTCGCGCACGTGGAGCTCGTAGATCGTCTGGTCCACGGCCCGCTCGACGACGGGCTGGCGCGCGTGGCGCCAGACCTTGGGCTGCCAGCGCTTGTCGTCCAGGCCGACGACCACGGAGTGCGTGGAGTCGAGCGTGAGGCCCACCGAGTACGGGTCGGTGACGACGTTCGTCTCGACCTTCCCCGTGCTCGGCACGTAGACCCGCACGGCGTACCGGTAGCGCGCGCCGTCCCACGGGAGCTTCTTGGCGGCCCGCTTGCCGTCGAGGGTCCACGAGCCGTCGCGCTCCCGGTCGGCTTCGAAGCGCTCGGGGTCGTCGGCCAGGTCGCGGCCCTCGGGCCACACCAGCAGGTCGACGTCCTGGGCGGTCGGCGCCCACAGCGCGAACGACGCCCACCTGCCGTTCGGGTGCAGCTCCGCGCCGAACGTACGCTTCGACGCCCGCTCGCTGTACAGGTCGTCGAGGACGCCCGGGGTCTGCACGCCCGTGGCGGCGGACAGGCCGTCGTCCGACGCGCGCGTCACCAGGAGCTGGCCCTGGAGGAGCTCCTCGACCACGGCGCGGTCGAGCGGCGTCCCGTCCTCGTCCACCGGCGCGAGGGCCGTGTGGCCCGCGAGCGCCGGGAAGTCTCCCGCGACGTCGTCGGGCACGTCCCCGGCGGGGGCCAGGTCGTAGGACGCGGCGCCCTCCGGCAGGTCGCCGCCGTCCGGCCCGCGCACCTCGCCGTCGGCGACGGCGAGCCCGCCGTCCGGCGCGGTCCACAGGGTCCAGCCGTCGCCCGCGCCGAGGTCGCCCGGCGCGAGGACGAGGCCCTGCCGCACCCAGTGCGCGGCCTGCTGCCCGGCGCCGGGCAGCGGCGGGTTCTCGACGCCGACCTCGAGCACGTGCGTGGCGAGGTCGTAGGAGAAGGCCACGGTCTCGCCGTCACCCACGCTGAAGGAGTAGTTGGCGCCGTCGGGCGCGCCGCCCACCCCGTAGTTCTCCGCCCAGCTCAGGCCGTGGGCCACCTTCACCTCGTAGGCGCCGGCCGCCAGCGCGTCCGTCGACCAGGTGTACGTGCCGTCGCCGTCTGGGTCCCGCAGCCACGACGCGAGGCAGTCGGGCGCCCACGACACAGGTTCTCCTGAACTGCTCGTGCAGCCCACCTGGTCCTGGAACGACCCGGCCAGCGTGACGACCGGGCCCTGCGCCGTGGACGAGAAGTCGTGGCTCACCGGGTCCCAGTAGAACGTCACCTCGCCGCCGTCGTGCGAGTAGGTGGCGTTGCCGCCGTCCCGCACTCCCCCGACGCCGTAGTTGACGTCCCACGAGCCGTTGATCGCGACCTTGTACTCGTGGTCGCCCGCCGGCAGGTCGAACGTGCTCTCCCACACGCCGTCCGGACGCTCGGTGAGGCGGGCGCCCTCGCAGTCGGGCGTCCAGTCGCCGGCGCAGCCCATCTCGCTGTTGTGGCTGCCGGGCACCGTGACCAGGTCGATCTCGGGCTCGGGCTCCTCGCCGCCGACCACGCCGGACACGTCGACGCCGACCGACGCGAAGGTCGAGGCGGCCGCGCGGTCGCCGTCGGCGTCCTGCGTCACGGCGCGGTACTCCACCAGCGTCCCCTCGGGCAGGTCGCCCGCGTCGTGGAAGACGCGGGGCGTGGTGTCCTCGGCCGTGCCGAGGGCGTGCCACTGGGCGGTGCCGACCTCGCGCCACGCGAAGGACGTCTCCGCCCACGCGTCGTCGTCGACGTCGGCCGCCACGGCCGCGGTGCCCGTGACCGCCGCGCCCGCCGCGGGCACGGCGACGTCCAGCGTGCCGTCGGAGTCCGCGCCCACCGTGCGGTCGGCGCGCAGCACCAGGGCCGACGTCGCCGGGACGGTGACGGTGGCCTCGCCGGCGTCGTCCGCCGTCACGGCCTCGCCGTCGCCGTACAGCACCTCGTACGACGCGCCCGGGGTGAGCGTGGTGAATGTCGCGCTCTTCGCCTGCGCCGCGTTGTTGACCGCGACCAGGTGCTCGACCTTCTCCTCGCGGTCCATGCGGCTGAAGGCGTAGATCCCCGCACCGTTCTCGGCGTACCGCTCGACCTGCGCGCCGGTCGCGAGTGCCGGGTGCGCCTCCCGCAGCGCCGCCAGCTCGGCGACGTGCGTGTACAGCGGCGCGTCCGTGGCGAACCGGTCCACGCTGCCCGCCTGCTCGCCCGTGACCAGCGACTGGTCGGCGTACTCGTCGACCTGCGTGGCGAACAACGTCTGGCGGGCGTCCTTGTCCCCGCCCGTGCCGGCGAAGCCCTGCTCGTCGCCGTAGTACACGACCGGCTGGCCGCGCGTGAGGTACATGAGCTCGTGCGCGAGCTCGTCGCGGGCCTGCGGCTCGTCCGTCCCGGCAAGCATGAAGCCGACGCGGCCCATGTCGTGGTTGCCGAGGAACGTCGGCAGGGCGGCCGCGGACTTCGTCGGCGTCGTGTACCGGTCGTCGCTCGCGAACAGGCTCGCCAGGCCGCGGGCGCTGTTGCCGCTCGCATAGCTGGTCGCGGCCGCCTGGAATGAGAAGTCGAGCACCGAGCTCATGGCGGTGTCGCGCACGTACGGCGACGTCTTGGCGGCGTCGGCGTCGTACACCTCGCCGAACATGAAGAAGTCGTCGTTGCCCTGCGCGTGCGCGTAGTCCATGACCTCGGCCGACCAGGTCTCCCAGAACTCCGGGTTCACGTGCTTGACCGTGTCGATGCGGAAGCCGTCGATGCCGAGGTCGATCCAGTCGGTGTAGACGTCGACGAAGCCGTCCACGACGCGCGGGTCCTCGGTCATGAGGTCGTCCAGGCCGTCGAAGTCGCCGTACGTGACCGACTCCCCCGTCCACGTCGAGTTGCCCCGGTTGTGGTACAGCGTCGGGTCGTTGAGCCAGGAGGGGACCTTGGCGGCGGCGTCCTCGGGCGCGATCACCGGCGTGTAGGGGAACGACGTCGCGGCGTCCAGCGCGGGGAAGTCCTCCGAGCCCGCGACGTCGGCCGGGTCGAAGGCGTTTCCGGCGGCGTCGGTGTACGGCGAGGTGGCCTGGTCGACGTACCCGTACTCCCCCTCGGCGTAGTCGATCACGTCGGCCGTGTGGTTGGTGATGATGTCGAAGTAGACCTTGATGCCCTTCGCGTGGGCCTCGTCGATCAGCGCCTCGAGCTCGGCGTTGGTGCCCAGGTGCGGGTCGATCCGCGTGAAGTCGGTGATCCAGTACCCGTGGTAGCCCGCGCTCGCGTCGGCGCCCGTGCCCTGCACCGGCCGGTTGAGGAACGACGGCGTGAGCCAGATGGCGGTGGTGCCCAGGCCCTCGATGTAGTCGAGCCGCTCGCGCAGGCCGGCGATGTCCCCGCCCTGGTAGAAGCCCTTGTCCGTGGGGTCGAAGCCGTGGTCGAGCCGGTCGCCGGCGATCCCGCCGGTGTCGTTCGAGGCGTCGCCGTTCGCGAACCGGTCGGTCATGACGAAGTAGAACCGCTCGTCCGAACCCGGCTGCCGCACCGGCGGCACCACCAGGTCGGCGTCGGTCGCGTCGTCGTACCCGCCCGCGAGAGTGAGGGGTGTGAGCGCGATGCGGTGCGTCGCGTCGTCGTACGTGACCCGCACGCGCGCGTCGCCGCCCAGCACCAGGGGCGCGTTCTCGTCGGTGCCCTCGCGGCCGTACGACTCGTCCCACGCGCCGTCGAGCGCGACCTTGTACTCGTAGGTGCCCGCGGGCAGGTCGAACTCGCCCGTGAACGTGCCGTCGCCGGCCGGTGCGAGCGCCGTCGCCGCGCAGGCCGCGTCCCAGTCCTCGGCGCAGCCGAGCTCGGTCTGGAGACTCCCGGCGAGCGTGGCGGTGCGGTCGGCGGCACCCGCCGCGGGCGCCGCCGTGAGGGCGAGCCCGCCGAGGCCGGCGGACAGCGCGGGGACGGTGAGCGCGACCGCGGTCAGCGACGCCGCCGCGCGACGGGTCGGGCGCCTTCGGAGGGCGCGGGCCTGGGCAGCACGAGGCATGGGAGGACTCCTTCGTCGTCCGGGTGCGCGGGTCGCGACCCGCCGCCGACTGTACCGTTGCTGCC
>NZ_JBHVBO010000190.1:0-7453 GCF_042668085.1 Isoptericola sp. NPDC057391
AAGTGCGCCGGGCCGCGAGGTAGTTCACTACCTCGCGAGACTCGAACTACCTCGGCAGTTTTCGAACTACCTCGGCAGATCCTGCACTACCTCGGCGCGAGGGTGATGCCCAGGGCCTCGAGGACGGCGTCGACGGGGTTGCAGTAGGTCAGCCCCGTCCCGTCGGCCCCGCCCGTCTCCGAGCCGGCGAAGAGCAGGCCGAGCGCGACGCCGTCCTCGCGGTAGACGAGCGAGCCGGAGTCGCCGCCGCGCGAGAACGTGCCGCCGGTGCCCTCCACCTCGATCTGGTTGTCGAAGGACAGGGCGCCGAGCTCGTCGCCGTACCCGACGACGACGTCGTCCATCTCGATGGCCGTGACCCGGCCCTGCGTGTGCGCCGTCGTGCGACCGATCTTCGCCACCGCCTCGCCGCCCGCCGCGACGGCCGTGGTGGTCACCGCGCCCACCGGGTACGTCGGGTCGATCTCGATCCCGTCGTCCAGGAGAGCGAGCGCGGCGTCCACCGTGGCCGGCTCGCCCGGCATCAGCGGCACCACCTGCGCGAGGGTGCCCACCCGGTCCTCGGGCGCTCGGCCGCCGTCGGCCGGGCCCGGCTGCACCACGACATCGCCCACCTGCGCGGACGGCGACCCCGCGAGCACGTGGAAGTTGGACAGCACGTACCGCCCGGCGTCGTCCGCCTTGACCACGAACGCGCCGAGCGTGCCCGCGGTGACGTCCACGTGGGCGATGGAGACCCCGGGGCGCAGCGGCCGCACCCGGTCGGTCTCCCCGAGCGCGCGGGCCGTGGCGACCGGCGGGCGGACCTGCGCGCCGAGCGTCCGGATACGCCCGGTGCGACGGACGTCGACGGCGTCCCCCGCCTCGGCGGCCAGCTTGCGCACGAACGACCGCGCGGTCGGGACCCCGAGCCGGTACCGCACCGCGATGCCGTACTCCCCGTCGCCCCGGGGCGCGAGGCCCAGCGAGAGCGTGGGTGCGCGGACCACGTCGGCGGGGGTCGCGTCGTCGCCGACCGCGTACGGGCTGGCCGGCACCCCGTGCTGTTCGGCCAGGTCACGGGCGAAGTCGCTGAGCTGTGCCTTGGTCTCGCGCGCCTGGGTGAGGTCCATGCGGCGAGTCTGGTGCAGGCCGGTGACACACTCGATGTCACAAACCGGCGAGTCGGACATCCCTCCCCTCGTGAGACCCGCACCATCCCTGCTCGCGCCCGACTTCGACGACGTCCGACGCGCCCTCGCCTGGGCCCTCGACCACGACCTGGACGCCCTCCTCGAGCACCGCCAGGTCGCCCACCTGGGCAACGCCGCACGCCGGCGCGCCGACGCCCTCCTCGTGCTGCGGTGGCAGCGCGCCGCCGCGCGCTGCGCGGAGTCTCTCTGCTGAGCCCGCGCCGCTGATCAGGCGCGCAGCAGCCGCCGCACGCCGAGCCGGCGACCGCGCGCGGTGACGAGCGCCGCGAGCGCCAGTCCGCCGAGGCCCCAGAGCACGAGCAGCGTGACGCCCATCCCGAGGCCGCCGGCCGCGGGCACCACGACCGCCGTCAGGGCGTCGCGCGCGGCGCCGATCGGCAGCGCGTCGACCAGCCCCTGCAGCGCGGCGGGCACGGTCGCGACGACGCCCGTCGCGATGAGCAGGACGGCGATCAGCAGGCTGATCCCGCGCCCCAGGTTGCCGAGCCAGCCGAGGAAGCCCTGGTGCACGGCGACGAACGCCACGGACGCGACGGCGCCCACGAGGATCGCCCCGACCCAGCCGCCGGCGTCGAGCTTCTCGACCGCCGCGAGGATCACGCTGACCAGCGCGCCCGTGCCCGCGCCGACGGCGGCCGGCAGCCAGAACGCCGACAGCGCCAGGCGCACCGAGTCGCGTGTGGAGCCGAGGGCCCGCGCCACGACCGGCGGGAACACCGTCATGAGGGCCAGCGCGCCCAGCCACAGCGCCACGACCGCGAACAGCGGGCCCGACGCTCCCGTGCTGATGCCGGACGCCGACGGCGCCGCCACCGGCTCCGCGACCACCGACGCGAGCGTCTGACGCTCGTCGTCCGTGTACGTCGGGATCTGGCTCGTCGCGTCGTCGAGGCCGGAGGCCAGGTCGTCCGCGCCCGACGCCAGCTGGCCGACGCCGCCCGCCAGGTCGCCGGCCCCGGTGGCGAGGTCCGCGTTGCCCGACGCGAGCTGCCCCACACCCGACGACAGGTCCGTCGCGCCCGACGCCACGCCCGACGCACCCGTGGCGAGCTGGCCGACCCCGCTCGAGAGCTGGGACGCCCCGGTGGCCAGCTGGTCCGCGCCGCCCGACAGCTCGCCCGCACCGGACGCGACGCCGTCCGCGCCGTCCGCAACCTGCGACGCCCCACCCTGGAGCTCGCGCAGGCCCTTGGCCAGGTCGCGGTTGCCGTCCGCCAGGCCCGCGGCCCCGGCAGACAGGCCCTCGAGACCTGTGACCAGGCCCTGAGCGCCTTCGGCGGCCGCGGCGAGCTTTGCGCGCCCGTCGCGGAGCTTCTTGGTCAGGTCGCCCAGCCCGCCGGCACCGAGCGCGTCCTGCAGTTCCACCAACTGCGCACACCCCGGCGCCTTCGCGTCGGCAGCGCAGCCGAGATCGGTGAAGGCCCGGGCGAAGGCGGCCTCGGTCGCCGCGTTCGCCTCCGTCAAGGCGGACGACAACTCGTCGGCCGACGGAACGGCTGCTTCGGCGTCCGCCAGGCCGTCCGCGAGCGGCCTGACCTCGGTCGCCATGCGCTGGGCACCGGCGGCGAGGTCGTCGCCGCCCTTCGCCAGGTCGTCGGCGCCTGCCGCGCTCTCGCCGATGCCGCCGGCGATGCCGCGCGCGCCGTCGGCCACCTGCGAGGCGCCCGAGGACAGCTGTCCCGCGCCGTCCGCCAGTCCCGACGCGCCGGACGCGACGCCCGACGCGCCGGACGCGGCGGTGGAGGCGCCGTCGGCGAGCTGGCCCGCCCCGTCCGCGAGCTGGCCCGCGCCGTCGGCCGCCTCGTCCGCGCCGTCGGCGAGCTGCCCCGCCCCGTCGGCCAGCTGGTCGGCGCCGTCCTGCGTCTGGCCCGCGCCGTCGGCGAGCTGCACGGCGCCGTCCTGCGCCTGCCCGATGCCGTCGGAGAGGTCGTTGAAGCCCACGAGCACGTTGTCGACGTACGTCTCGGTGAGCGTGCTGGACATGACGGACGTCGCGGTGGCGGCGACGACGCGGGCGAGCGCGTCGTCCGCCACGCGGCCGCCGGGCGGGGTGCTGACGTCGATGGTGGCCTGCCGGGCCTCGGACGGATCGTCGTTGCCGTAGGACGTGGCGGCCGCGGAGAAGCCCTCCGGGATGGTCACGACGGCGGCGTAGGTGCCGTCGGCGAGGCCGTCGGCGGCCGAGTCCTCGTCGGTGATCGTCCAGTCGAAGTTGGTCGCGTCGTCGGCGGGCCGGGCGGCCTTCGCCCCCTCGGCGGTCTCGCCGCCGCTGACCAGCCCGGACGCGAGCTGGCGGCCCAGCGGCACGGTCTGGCCCTGGACCTCGACCGGCTCGTCGAGGTTGACGATGGCGGCCGGCACCTGGTCGAGCCGGTCCTGCGGGTTCCACAGCGCGGCGAGCAGCAGCCCGAGCACCATGATCGGCAGCAGCGCGACGGCGGCGATGCGCCAGGGGTCGCGGCGCGTCCGGGTGGCGATGGTCGGGGCGGTCATGCCCGCACCTCCTGCACGTGGGTGTCACCCTCGATGGGGTTGTCGATCTCGTCGGTCGCGTCCGCCCCGCGGCCTTCGGCCTCCGCCGGCGCGGGGGTGTGCTCGTCGCCCGGCGCGGGCGGCGGCACGTCCGCCCCGGTGAGCACGCTCGGCGCGCCCCAGCCGGCGCCGACGTCGAGGACGGCGACCTCCCGGCCGGTGCCGTCGTCGAGCAGGTCGGTCGCCGAGACGCCGCTGGCGCCCAGCAGCACCGCCGTCCCGCCGCGCTGCGCCCGGGCGAGCGCGCCGGCGAGCGCCTCGCGGGCGGGGCGGTCGGCGACGGCGTCGGTGCGGTCCACGACCACGACCCGCGCGCCGTCGCGCACCGCGGCGTCGACCGTCGCGGCGGGGCGGCCGTGCTCGGCGAGGGCGTCGACGACGGCGACGCGGCCGCGCACCGTCATCGCGCGCTCGGGCAGCACCAGGCCGGTCACCTTGACCGCGCCGGCGTCGGGCGACATGCGCCCGGCGAGGGCGAGCAGCAGCGCCGACACCGGGGCCGCGGCGTCGCCGTGCACGCAGAGCGCGCCGCCGTCGGGCACGCGCACGCTGACCGGCCCCACGACGGGGGCGTCGCTGCCGTCGGGCCCGGCGACCTCGAGGTCGCGCGCGGCCACGGCGTCCGTGTCGTCGGGCTCCGGCCACGACGCGAGCCGCAGCTCCTTCGTGAGGCCCTCGCCCTCGACGTCGAACGTGGGCAGGATGCGGTCGAGCCAGCGCGGCATGTGCCAGGCCCGCTCGCCGAGCAGCGCGAGGACGGCGGGCACGAGCGTCATGCGCACGACGAACGCGTCCACGAGCACGCCGACGGCGAGACCGAGCGCGATGGGTTTGAGCGTCATGTCGCCCTCGGGCACGAACGCGACGAAGACGGCGAACATGATCACCGCCGCGGCCGTGACCACCTTGGCCGAGCCGAGGAAGCCGGTGCGCACGGCGCGGCGGGCGTCGCCGCCGTGCACGTAGTCCTCCCGGATGCGGGAGACGAGGAAGACCTCGTAGTCCATCGCCAGCCCGAACAGCACGCCCATGAGGATGATCGGCATGAAGCTGATCACGGGGCCCAGCTTGGTGACGTTGAGGGCCTCCGCGAGCACGCCGTTCTCGAACACGAGCGTCACCACGCCGAAGGCCGCGCCGACCGACAGCAGGTAGCCGAGCGAGGCCTTGATCGGCACCCAGATCGAGCGGAACACCATGGTCAGCAGCACGAGCGAGAGGCCCACGACGACGAGGCCGAACGGCAGCAGCGCGGCGCCGAGCTTGTCGGAGACGTCGATGCCGACCGCGGCGAAGCCGGTGACCGACAGGTCGACGCCGTACTTCTCCAGGTAGTGGTCGTGGTGGTCCCGGATCTCGCTCACGAGGTCCTTGGTCTCCTGCGACGTCGGCCCGCCCTCCGGGACCACCTGGACGATGCCCGTGTCGGCGGACGGGTTCGGCGTCGACAGCGGGACGTCGGCGACGCCGGGCAGGTCGGCGATCTCGTCGCCCAGCTCGTCCATGAGCGTCACGGGGTCGTTGCTGGTGACGATCGAGCCGGTGACGATGAGCGGGCCGTTGAAGCCCTCGCCGAACTCCTGGCCCACCAGGTCGTAGGTGACGCGGGCGCTGTTGTCCTCCGGCAGCGTGCCGGCGTCCGGCAGCGCGAGGCGCAGGTTCGTGGCCGGCCAGGCGAGGGCAGCGATGGCGCCCACGATGAGCACGATCGTCAGGAGCGGGAAGCGGGTGGCGCCGCGCACCCAGCCGTCGAAGAACCGGTTGTGGTGGACGCCGTCGGCCGGCGCGGCGGCACGCTTGGCCTTCCCCTTCGGCTTGCGGGCGGAGCGCGGGGCGCGCGGCCGCAGCCGCTCCCCGGCGAGCGACAGCAGCGCGGGCAGCAGCGTGAGCGAGACGAGGACGGCGATGCCGACGGCCACGGCGGCGGCGACGCCCATGACGGTGAGGAACGGGATGCCCGCGACGCCGAGGCCCACCAGGGCGATCATCACGGTGAGGCCGGCGAAGATGACGGCCGAGCCCGCCGTCGCGGTGGCGCGTGCGATCGACTCGTCGACCCCGAGCCCGGCGGCGAGCTGCTCGCGGTGCCGGGACACGATGAACAGCGCGTAGTCGATGCCCACCGCCAGGCCGAGCATGAGGCCGAGCATCGGCGTCGTGGAGTTGATCGGGCCGAACACCGTGGCCGTGAGCAGCAGGAGCATCGACACGCCCACGCCCAGGAGCGCGTTGACCAGCGGCAGGCCGGCCGCCACGAACGAGCCGAGCGTGATGATGAGGACGACGAGCGCGACCACCACGCCGATCGCCTCGATGATGCTCAGGTGCGGGAACTCGACGCTGAACAGCTCGCCGCCGAGGCTCGCCTGGGAGCCGGCCGGCAGCGCGGCGGCAAGGTCGTCGCTCGCGGTGCGCAGCGCGTCCTTGGTGTCCTCCGTGATGACGGACTGGTCGCCGTCGAGCTGGATCGTCAGCAGCGTGGCCGTCTCGTCGTCGTTGACCGACGCGGCCATCTGGTCGTCGTACGGGGAGGTGACGGCAGCGACCTGGTCGAGCTCGCCGAGGTCGTCGACCGTGTCCTCGATGGGTCCGCGCATCGCGTCGTCGTCGATCGTGGAGCCGTCGGGCGCGACGACGATGATCTGCGCGGAGGACCCGCTGACCTGCGGGAACGTGGCGGACAGGCTGTCGAGCGCGTCCTGCGACTCGGTGCCCGGGATGGTCACGGAGTTGTCGAAGCCCTGGTAGAGCAGGCCGGCCGCGCCGCCGACGACGGCGAGCACCAGCACCCAGCCGATGACGACGAGCCGCCGGGCCCGGGCGGCCCAACGGCCGAGGGAGTACAGGACGGAGGACACAGGCTCTCCCGGGACGACGGAGCAGGGGTTCGATACGTCACTGTATCCGATGCACGAACGTATCCGATACGTCGCCGTATTGGCTAGAGTGGGGCCGGCCGGGCACGGCGCCCGCACCGGGCCGGTACCGGCAGCATCCCGAGGAGGACCCCCTGACCACCGAGAGCGCGACTCCCGACGAGGCTACGGTCGGCCCCGGCCGCTCGCCCCGGCGCGAGCGCACCCGCGAGCGCCTGCTCGACGCCGCCTTCGAGGTGTTCGCGCAGGTGGGCGTGCAGGCCGCGTCGATCGAGGCCGTGTGCGAGGCCGCGGGATTCACCCGCGGCGCCTTCTACTCGAACTTCGCGAGCAAGGAGGAGCTGTTCCTCGCGCTCACGGAGCGCGAGGCGCGCGGCCACCTGGGCGCCCTCGAGCGCGCGGTGACCACCGTCGACCCGGCGGCCCTGCAGACGCCGGAGGGGTTCCGTGCCACCGTGCGCGAGGTCATCGCGTCGGTGCTGCCCGACCAGGCAGCGAAGGCCTCGTGGTGCGTCATGGAGCTCGAGTTCGAGCTGCTCGCGCTGCGGGACCCGCAGATCGCGCAGCGGTACGTGGACCAGCAGCAGGTGCTCCGCGGGGAGATGATCGCCGCGCTCAACCGCGTCATGTCCGCCCTCGGCCTGCGCTTCGCCGTCGACGAGCACGTCGCCATCGACCTGCTGCTCGGCGCGCACGAGGCCGGCCAGCGCGCCGCGATGCTCCCCGCCGAGTCCGCCCGCAAGGACGCCAGCGCGATGCTCGAGGTCCTCGTGGACCTCATCGTCGCGCCCGCCTGAATCCCGCCCGCCGCCGGACGACCGTTGTGGGTGGGATCGTGGCCCTGTTTCGCGG
>NZ_JBHVBO010000191.1:0-7453 GCF_042668085.1 Isoptericola sp. NPDC057391
GCACCAGGCGGCGCGCGTCGCGGCGCAGCTCGGCGTGGTGCGCCGCGACGATCTCGGCCGCGGCCTCCGCACGACCGCCGAGAGCGGTGCCGGGAGTCGTGCCGGGCGTCGCGTCGGGCGTCGCGTCGGGCGTCGCGTCGGCCGTCGCGTCCAGCGCGAGGATCGCGTCCCGCACCCCCGGGCGCAGCGCGCCGTCACCTCCGGTCATGCTTCCTGTCCCCCGTCGCCGCGACTGTTCCGGGCTGCGGCCCTCCCGATCCCGCGACCACCGTGGTGCGGGTGCACTGCTCGGCCGCGAGTCGCGACCCGTCTGCGTCGGCCGGTGGCCGGTCCTAGCGGAGCGCTCCCCAGCGCCCGACGTCGTCGTGCGGAGACCCCTCGTCGTCGATCCCCATCGCTCGGAGCCGCTGGGCGGCGATCTCGCGGACGCGGTCGATGTGCTCGGCGGCGCGTGCGCGCGTGATCCCCGCGGTGCGGGCGATCCACACGAGCGTGTCGTGGCCCGGCGGCTCCCCGGAGCCGTCGGACGCCTCGGCCATCCAGAGCGCCGCGACGTGCCCGAGCACCCGGCCCTGGGCGGTGGCCGCGTCGACGACGGACCGGACGAGCGAGGGCACCTCGACGGGGTGCAGCGGCGGGTCGGCGGGCGTGTCGACCAGCCGGCCCGTGTCGAGGGCCTCGTCGAAGGACAGCGCGCCGCGCAGGACGAGCTCGTCCGCCTCCGTCACGACCATCCCCTGGCGCACGACGTCGGAGCGGTGCTCGGCGAGGCGCGAGTTCGTGGCCTGCACGGCCTCGGCGACGGTCGGCGTGGCGCCGCGGAGCGCGGCGAGCTCCGCCCGGGTGCGGGCCAGCTCGCGCCGCCGGCGCTGGGCGGCCACCATCCCCGACGCGGGGGCGGTGGCGTGGTCGACGAACGACCGGACCTGCGGGCGCGCCGTGTACACGACGATGGCGAGGAAGGAACGCATGGTGCGCAGGAAGGCGCGGTCGTCGCGGGCGCGCTCCAGCATCCGCCAGGCGGTCTCGACGACGATCGCCTCGACGTCGTCGGCGTACGCGGCGGCCGGCACGCTGTGCGTGCGGCACAGGCGGACGGCGATCCGGCGCCACTGCGCCCGGTGCTCGCCGAGGAACGCCGACACCTCGTCACGGTAGGCCGCGTCGTCCTGGATCGCGACGATCCGCTCGACCCGGGTGCGGACGGGGTCCTCCACGGCCCCGTCCACCGCCGCCGGGGCCTCCTCGTCGGCACGCGGGGTCCACGTGTCGCGCGCCCCGCGGGGGCGCGTGCTGAGGAGGGCGGAGTCGTTCACGGTTCAAGGATGCGGTGGCGCCCGGGGCACCGGACCTGGAACCCCCGCTTTTCACACCGCGCTTCACCCTCGGCCCGCCGCGTCGGCGGAGCCGCGACCGGGTCGGGATGCCATGCTGACTGGCGAGAGCCTGCATACGACTGTTCCCGGAGGTGGTCGGCGAGGGCCGCGCACACCCGTCGGTGCCGTCGCACGACGGCAGCCGGTCGATACACTGCCCGCCCGGCGCGCCCCCGCGCCGGCGGCGGGACCCGGGAGTGCAGACGAGAGCAGGAGGTGGAGGCATGGGCGCAGCACCCGCGGGCGGGACGGCGTGGGACGACACCACGTGGGCGGCGTGGGGCGTCGGCCTCGTCGAGCCCCTGCTCGACCCCTACGACCGCGTCGCCACCCTCGAGTCCATGACGGCGCAGGCGGGCCACCACCGCCTGCGGGCCGTGACCCTGCTCGCCGGGGCGCTGACCGACCTCCTGGACTCGTTGCCGGAGGACGACCCGTGGCGCCACGCCGACCCGGCGGTGTTCGGCACCTACCGCGACGGTCTCGACCTGGTGCCGACGGAGGCCACCGAGCTCACCGAGGACATCGGGCTGGCGGCCCTCGCCCGGCCGCTCGGTCGCGCGGGCGCACGGCTCGTCGGCGCGACCACGCACGGCTGGGAGAACGTCGCGCACGCGGCGAACGAGCTCGACGACCCCGTGCCCGCGCTGACGCGGGCGATCGCGTGGGCGGCGTGGCGGCGCCGGGCGTACCTGGGCGACGACAGCTACCCCGTCCTCGTGGTGTTCGCCTGGCTGCGCCGGGCCGCGCTCGTGGCCTCCGGGGGCGAGCTCGACGACGACGCCGCGCACGAGCGGATGCGGGAGTCCGCCCGGATCGTCGACGAGGTCTGAGCCGCCCCCTCCGCCGTGCCGGGAGGCCCGCGCGGGTCCGGCCGTCGTCGACGGGCTCAGTCGTCGTCGAAGGCGGTGGCGGGGTCGACGTGGTCGGCCGCGATGAGCCCGAGGTCGAGGCCCCGCACCAGCGCGTCCTCGCGCCGGCGGACGCCGAGCTTGCGGTACACCGACCGGAGCTGGCTCTTGACGGTGTTGACCGACACGGTGAGGTGCCGCGAGATCTCGGCGGCCGTCGGGTGGCGCAGGAGCGCCTCGAGCACCACCACCTCCCGGTCGGTCAGCGGCTGGGTGCCGTCCGTCATCGCCGCGAACAGCTCCGGCACCTCCTCGGCGTCCGCGAGCACGCGCCGCGCCGTGTGGTCCCGGCCCTGGGCCGCGAGATCGGCGAGCGCGAGCAGGTCGCGCCGCGGCGCCAGGGCGAGCGGCAGCCGCAGCCGCCGGTCGGCGACGACGGCCGCGAGCTTGCCGAGCGCGTCGCGGGCGGAGGACTCGTCCCCGCAGCGCAGGAGGGCCGCGGCGAGGAGCAGGTGGTGCGCGGCCCGCTGCCGCGGCGCCGCGCCCCGGGCGGGCGGATGCTCGACGAGGAGGTCCCGCGCGGCCTGCGCGTGGTCCGCGAGCAGGGCCAGGTGGCCGCGGAGCTGCCACGTCAGCGGCGACTGGGGCGGCGCGACCTTGAGGAGCGCGTGCACCGCGCCCACGCGCCCGCCGGCGAGGTCCAGCAGGCCGCTCACGTAGCCGATCTGCTCGATGTTCCGGGTCGAGATGCGCCGCTGGCCCCGCTCGGACTCGATGTAGCGCCGCAGGCGCTCGGTCCCGAGCGTCGCCTCGAAGGAGACGAGGTCCACGAAGGCCTGGGTCGTCGCGAAGAGCGGACGGGACTCGAGCATCGCGAGGTGGGGCTGCATGACGTCCAGGTGGGCCTGCGCGCCGCGCGCCTCGAACCGCTCGAGGCAGACCATGGCCCGGGCGAGGCGGTAGAGGTCGTCGTCGCGGCCGGCGTGCACCTCCTCGTGCGGGGACGCGTCGATGATCTCGAGGTCGCGCAGGGCCTCGGGCATGTCCCCGCGGATCGCGTGCACGAGCGCGCGGAGCGAGAGGCCGTAGAGGGTGCGCGGGTTCTGCGTCGGGGAGTCGCCGAGGTCCTCGAGCACCGCCAGGGCCTCCGCCGCGGACCCGCCGCGGGCGAACGACATCGCGATCTCCGCGCGGAGCCGGGGCAGCTCGCCGGAGAGCCGCCGGCGCTCCGGGGCCCCCAGCTCGTCGGCGATGCGCAGCGCGCGGCGCGCCGGCTCCGTCGCCCGCGTCGCCGAGCCGGTGCACCGCAGCGCGACGGACTCGAGCACCTCGAGCACGAGGCGCTCGGCCGGTGCGGCGGCGCGCAGCCGCGGACGGATGGCGGCGAGCGCGATGCGGAAGTACTCGATCGCGTCGTCGCGCTCGCCGGGGATCCCGTCGTGGTGGATCGCCCGCAGCCCTGCCAGCAGGGGCCACCGGCGCAGGTCGTGCACCGGCACGTCCCGGAGCGGCGCGATCCGCCGCAACGCCTGCGGCTCGATCAGCTCCGCCCAGTGCCGGGAGACCGCCTCGGACGCCGTCGCGAGGTCGTCCGCGGCGACGGCGTGCCGGAGCGCCTCGACGGGGTAGCCGTGGGACAGGTACCAGCCGGCGCACGCGGCCTGCAGCCGGCGGAGGTCGTCGGGCCGCCGCAGCCGCAGCGTCTCGCGCACGATCGAGCGCACCACGGGGAACAGCGCGAAGACCCGGCCGGTGGGACGGCGCTCCCACGCGCCGAGTCCGCGCTCCTCGAGCACGGTGAGGAGCTCCGGGGCCCGCGGCTCGCGGCTCAGCGCGACGGCGAGGTCGGCCGTGAGGACCTCCGGCACCGCGCACCGGGAGAGCAGCTCCTCGAGCTCGTCGCGCTCGAGCCCGCGGAGCTGGCGGTCGACGGCGGCGCGCAGCAGCTCCTCCGCGACCTGCAGGTGCGCCGGCGTGCCGTGGGAACCGGCCATCTCGGCGGCGAGCATCGCCACCCGCAGGTAGAGCGGCTGCCCGCCGGTGTGGACGTGCGCCTCGGCCGGGTCCATGTCGACTCCGGCGTGCCGCAGCACCTGCGCGGTCTCGTCCGGGGTGAGCGGCAGCTGGTCGGCGGTGATCACCGTGCGGTCCAGCTGGAGGCCGACCACCGGCTCCTCCAGCGGCGAGGTCGTGAGCGTGGCGATCGCGATCGACAGGTTGGGACACAGGCGCAGCAGGGCGAGCACGTCGCCGTGCGTGTCGTCGTCCTCGATCTCCTGGTAGTCGTCGAGCACCACCAGCACCTCGCCGGGGACGGCGAGGACGGCGTCCGCGAGCCGGTCGGGAAGCTCGTCGGCCTGCAGGTCGCCGGGGCCGAACGCGGCGTCGAACCCCTCGAGCCCCGCGCGCACCGCACGTCGTGCGACGGCCCGCCACAGGTCCGTCCGCGACGTCCCTGGCGGGACGGAGAACCACACGCCGGCCGCCGAGCGTCGCCGCGCCCACTCCGCCAGGAGGGAGGTCTTGCCGCCGCCCGCCGGCCCGCGCACGATCCGCAGGGCGGCGTCGGCGTCGAGCCGCTCGATGAGCCGTTCCCGGACGAGCTCGATGTGCGGGGCGCGGGGCGCCCCGAAGAGCCGGAAGTTCCTGGTGCCCCCGTCGGGCATGCGCTGCCTCCTGACTCGCCCCCTGCGGAACGGCCGGGCCAGGACGTGCCGTCGGCAACCTCGTCGACGTCGAGCCGGCGCCGGTCCGCGATCCCGTTCACACCATAGGCGGGGTGCGCCCGGACTTCTCGGGCAAGGGCCTTCCCGGGGCGAGCGCGGCCCCACCGGCCGTCGTCGCGGCGTCCCGCGACCCCGCAGGGGGAGCCGCGGCTGCGGGCCCGCGGCCGCGCATAGACGCGGTATGCTCCGCGCGCCGCACCGCCCCTGGCCCACCCGTCACCGCCGCGCGCGGGGGCTCCTGGCCGGGGCGCTCGCCCTCGTCGCCGCGGCGTCGCTCGTCGGCGGGCTCGAGGCACCGTCCGGGGGCGAGCGGGTCGCGCCCGCCGCCGACGCCGGACCGGTGCACGAGGCGGACGCCGTGGGCGTCGTCGACGAGCCGGTCCGGGCGACGCGGCTCGCCGACGGGCGGCGCGCCGTGCCGGTCAACCGGCACTACCGGTCCCAGGCCCGCGCCGTGGCGAAGCGCTACGGGCTCACGATCCGCTGGGTGCGCGGCGACGCCTGCCGCGGCGTCGCGCGGTCGGTGGGCTGCTACACCTCGGGGGTCCGGAGCATCACCCTGTCCACCCGCCTGGCGCGGCAGCCGCGGGCGAACGTCCGGTTCGTCGTCGCGCACGAGGCGGCACACCACCGGATCTACCTGCGGTGCGGCACGACCCGCCCGCCGGTGGCCGCTGGGCGGCCCGAGCACGTCACCGACGCGTACGCCGCGAAGGTGCTCTCCGTGCGGGGTGCGACGGGCTACGGCTACCGGCGGTCCGACGTCGTGGCGGCGCGGAAGATCGCCCGCGGGGTCTGCTGGTCGAAGCAGCGCACCGTCACCGTCGCGAGCACCGGGGCGCCGCTGTACGCCCTGCGGTCCGCGAGCACCCGGTACACGCTGAGCCGCGGCGCCCGGTTGACGCTCCTCGGCCGCGCCGGCGACCTGTACGTCGTGCGCGACTCCCGGGACCGCCTCGGCCGGGTCCGCCCGATCGCGTGGACCAGGCCGACCCGCACGATCGTCGTCCGGCACGCAGGGGGCCTCGCGTGGCCGTACGGGGGCGGGCCCGCCCGCTGGATGCGGGTGGGCGAGCGGTACGGGTACCTCCGCCCCTACGACCGGAGCCACGTCCTGGCGCGCGCGGCCGGTGGGCGGCTCGTGCTGGTGGAGCGGCGCGGGTTCTGAGCCGGGGGCGGCTCAGCCCTCGCGCGTCGTGCGCAGGGCGTCGCCCTCGACCTCGGCGGCGCTCCAGAAGTTGCGCAGCATCTCCTCGGGGGTGAGCAGCGAGTCGCGGTGCTCGACGGGCTCTGCTGCCCCGGCGATCGCCTTCACCTCGTCGTGGATCCGCTCCATGGAGCTGTCGAGGGAGGACGCGACGTCGGCGGCGAGCTTGAGCGAGTCCGTGAGGTGACGCGGCACGTCGCGCGCGTACTTGTAGTAGATCTTGTGCTCCAGGCTCGCCCAGAAGTCCATGGCGATGGTGCGCAGCTGGATCTCCACGATGACGTGCTCGACCCGGTCGGAGAGGTAGACCGGCACCTGCACGATGAGGTGCAGCGACTTGTAGCCGTTGGCCTTGGGATGGGCGATGTAGTCGCGCTCTTCCAGGACGGTGAGGTCCGCCTGGTTCATGAGCATGTCCCGCACCTTGTAGATGTCGGAGACGAAGCTGCAGGTGACGCGGACGCCTGCGACGTCGAACATGTGCTCGCGGACGCCCTCGGGCGTGAGCGGGATGCCCTTGCGCCGGCACTTGGCGACGATCGACTCGAGCGACTTGAGCCGCGAGCTGACGTGCTCGACCGGGTTGTAGTTCTGCATGTGCCGGAACTCGTCGCGAAGGATCGAGATCTTGGTCATGACCTCGTCGATCCCGAACTTGTACGTCAGCACGAGCCGCCGCAGCCGGTCCACGAGCGCCCGGATCTCCGCGGCCTCGGGGGAGCGGTGCTGCGCCTCCGGTGCTGCGTCGTGCGGGGTGTCGTGCGGGGTGCCGTGCGGTGCGTCCTGCCCTGCGTCCTGGCTCACGGGCACCACCGTAGACGGGATCGCTCGGCGACCGAGTATCCGATAAATCCGGTCGGGTGTGTTCGATATTTGAGACGGGTGGCGGAGCTCGTTGACACCCCTCGTCCGCACACCTACTTTCCTGCGCACCGGGTCGGACGACCGCGGCGCCGCGAGGCGGTGCGGCCGGACGTCCCGGGTGGTCACGAGCTCCGACGCGAAGCCCCGGCTCGTCGGACGGCAACCCCCTGCGCGGGTGGGTGCCCCGGGTGAGGACCAGGCCGGCCGTCGCCGACGGCACGGCAACACGCGACCCCCGCCGCGGCGGGGAGCAGGAGAGGACGAGCATGCACCGCGACGCCACCACCGTGCGTTCCCTGTCGTCCCGGACCCGGGCCGTGCCGTCCGCCCCGTCGGCAGCCACCCCGCCGACGTCCACCCCGGCGTGGTGTCGACGCCGCTGATCGCGGCCTGACCGTCCGCCGCCCCGCGGCGGACCCCCTGCTGGCC
>NZ_JBHVBO010000192.1:0-7410 GCF_042668085.1 Isoptericola sp. NPDC057391
GTCGCGTTCACGCGCCCCAGGGGGCGCTCCACTTCGGGAGGGATACGACCGCGCGAAGGATCCTGCACCTCCCGCTCTCCTGATCCCTCGCCGTTCGCTTCTCCACGGCCCTTTCGTCTCGCTGCGGGCGTCGGCTCGAGGTCGCGTGCTGCCTCGCCCGTTCGGGTTCCTCGCGCGGGTGCGAGGCCGGGTGCCGTGAGGCCGTCGGGCGGGCGGAAGCGGCCGGCGACCGCTGTCGGACCGGCGCAGGGTGCTCGCGGTCCCGGGTCAGGTGGTGATCGTGGTGTTGCCGCCGAAGTCGTCGCGGAAGCGGGGGCCCTGCGTGGCGAGCTCCTGGGCGTAGGCGGCGGACCAGCCGCGGAACGGGTCGACGGCCAGGGACTCGTTGGAGAAGCGGCGGTCGTCGGTGAGCTCGGTGACGCAGAAGTCGGGGATCTGGAGGTCCGTGACCGGGCCCGAGCGCTCGCACTCCGCGACGATGAGCGGGGCGTTGGCGCCGCCGAAGACGTCGATCGACCAGCCGTCCGCGCCCAGCCAGGCCGCGTAGCGCGTCTTGATGACCTGGGCGCCGCCGCGGCGCACCAGCTCCGCGCCGACCTTCGGGTCGAGCTGGCGCTCCGCCTCGTAGCGGGTGCCGCCCACGGACGGGCCCTTGACCGTCACCGCGGCGAAGTCGACGCGCGAGCGGTAGAGCTCGAGGACGTCCCGCGCGTCGCTGTCGGGGCCCAGCCGCGCCTCGACGCCCGTGGCCTGGACGCGCACGCGCAGCGCGTACCCGCCGTCCGACAGGAAGTAGGACTGGACGATCAGGGCGGGCGCGTCGCGCAGCGCGTCCGGCAGCTCGCGGACGAAGAACCGGCGCTCGAACTCGAAGTCGGAGTAGTCGGCGGACATGGCCTCGAGCCTAGTGCGCCGCGGCGACGGTCCCGACCTGCGCCTCAGGTGCGCCGCACGCGCAGGACGCCCGTGCGCATCGGCAGGGTGAACTCGCCGTGCGCCGTCTCCGGCTGATCGGCGAGGTACGCGCGGATGCGCCGCGTCGCCGCCGCGCGGTCGGCCTCCGGCATGACGAGCATCCCGGCGCGGGTCGCGAGGGTCTCGACGAGGGATTCGGCGGTGCGGCGCTGCCCGTGCGGGAACTCGGCCCGCTCGGCCCGGCCCGCCCACGCGTCCCCGGCGGGCGGGAGCAGGTCGGTGGTCGCGCGGCGCCAGGCGGTCGGCGTGTCGCGCGGCCCCACGGCCGCGCTGCCACTCACGTCGGCGAGCCCGGCGACCCACGCGACGTCGTCGTCCAGGAGGTTCCACAGCCCGGCCAGGATGCCGGCCGGGGCGAGCACCCGGGCGATCTCCGGTCCCGCGACGGCCAGGTCGAACCAGTGCAGGGCGTTGCCCGCGAGCACCGCGTCGACGGACCCGTCCGGCAGCGGGATCGACTCGGCGCTCCCCGCCAGCGCGCGGGCCCCCGGCAGCCCGCGCCGCAGCTCCGCGAGCATCGCCGGGTCGGGCTCGACGGCGACGACCTCGGCGCCGGGGACGACCGCCGGGTCGAGCAGCGTGGCGGTGAGCTTTCCCGTCCCCGCGCCCAGGTCGAGCACTCGTGGGCCGGGCGCCGTCCGGAGCGTCCAGCGCACCGCCGCCGCCGCGTAGTCCGGGCGGTGCTCGGCGTACGCGCCCGCCGCCGTCCCGAAGGAGGAGGCGGGGCGCAGGCCGTGCCGGTCGGCGCTCACGGGGCCGTGGGGCCGGGCACCTCGCGCCGCGCGGGGCCGACGTACGCCGACAGCGGGCGGATGAGGGCGTTCGCGGCCTGCTGCTCCATGATGTGCGCGGTCCACCCGGTGACGCGGGCGGCGACGAACAGCGGCGTGAACGTGGGCGTGTCGAAGCCCATGAGGTGATAGGCCGGGCCCGACGGGTAGTCGAGGTTCGGGTAGATGCCCTTGCGGCTGACGAACTCGGACTCGAGCGCGTCGTAGAGGGCGCCCAGGTCCGGGCGGTCGTAGTGCTCGACGAGGGTGTCGAGGGCCGCCTTCATGGTCGGCACGCGCGAGTCGCCGTGCTTGTACACGCGGTGCCCGAAGCCCATGATCTTGCGCTTCGCGGCGAGCGCCTCGTCGAGCCAGGCCGCGGCGCGCTCGGCCGTGCCGATCTCGGCGAGCGTCTCCATGACCGCCTCGTTCGCGCCGCCGTGCAGCGGCCCCTTGAGCGCCGCGATCGCGCCCACGACGGCCGAGTGCAGGTCGCTCAGCGTGGACGTGATCACGCGCGCCGTGAACGTCGAGGCGTTGAACGAGTGCTCGGCGTACAGGATCATCGACCGGTTGAACGCGTCGACGACCACGGGGTCGGGCTCGACCTCGAACGTGGTCCACAGGAAGTTCGCGGAGAAGTCCAGGTCGTCGCGCGGGGCCACCGGCTCCAGCCCCTGACGGCGGCGCTGCCCGTACGCGACGACGGCCGGCAGGGCGGCGAACAGCCGGACGCTGCGCTCGAGGTTGACGTCGCGGTCGGCGGCCGCCTCCATGGCCGTGAGGCCGGCCGCCTCGCGGGCACCGATGACGCTCACCGCCGTGCGCACCTCGTCCATCGGGTGCGCGGTGACGGGCAGGAGGTCGATCGCGGCGCGCACGTCGTCGGTGAGCGGCCGGTGCTCGCGCTCGGTCGCGCGCAGGGCGGCGAGCTCGTCGTCGGTCGGCAGCTCGCCGTGCCACAGCAGCCACGCGACCGCCTCGAACGGCCGGCTCGCCGCGAGGTCCTGGACGGGGTAGCCGCGGTACAGCAGGGAGTTGGTCTCGGGGTCCACCTTGGAGATGGCCGTCTCGTCGGCGACCACCCCCGCCAGGCCGCGGCGGACCTCGGGCTCGGACCCGGTGTGCTCTGTCATCGGTGCTCCTTCGCTGCGATGTGCTGCGGTGTGCGCTGCGGTGCGTGCTGCGGCGGCATGGCTGTCAGCCGTGCAGGTTGTCCTCCAGGCTGAAGTCGAAGACGTCGGTGTCGAACGCCGAGTAGGCGGCGTAGTCGAGCAGCTCGTAGAGCCGGGCGCGGGTCTGCATGTGCTCGACCTGCCCCGCCAGCGACCCCTCGGCGCGCAGGGCGTCCAGGCCGCGCTCGGCGGCGCCCATCGCCAGGCGCAGCAGCGAGACCGGGTAGATGACGAGGGCCACGCCCGCGTCCGCGAGCTGCGTCGTCGTGAACAGCTCGGACTTGCCGAACTCCGTCATGTTGGCCAGGACGGGGACGTCGACGGCGCTCGCGACGGCCTCGAACTCCGCCAGGTCGCGCATCGCCTCGGGGAAGATCGCGTCGGCGCCCGCGTCGACGAGCGCCTTTGCGCGGTCGACGGCGGTCGCGAGCCCCGCCACGGCGCGCACGTCCGTGCGGGCCATGACCAGCAGGTTCTCGTCGCGCCGCGCGGCGACCGCGGCGCGAACCCGCTGCAGCGCCGTCGGCTCGTCCACGACCTGCTTGCCGTCGAGGTGACCGCAGCGCTTGGGGTTCACCTGGTCCTCGACGTGCAGGCCCGCGACGCCCGCGTCCTCCAGCGTCTGCACGGTGCGCGCCATGTTCATCGCCTCGCCGAAGCCCGTGTCGGCGTCGACGAGGGTGGGCAGGTCGGTCATGCGGGCGATCTGGCCCGCGCGGGTCGCGACCTCGGTGAGCGTCGTCAGCCCGACGTCGGGCAGCCCGAGGTCGGCGGCGACGACGGCGCCCGAGACGTAGACGCCGTCGAACCCCTTGTCCTGGATCAGCCGCCCGGCGAGCGGGTTGAACGCGCCAGGCAGCTGCAGCAGCTCGCCGGAGCGCAGGCGCTCACGGAAGGCGGCGCGCTTGGCGGCGGGGGTGGTGGTCGAGTAGAGCACGGTCGCCCTCCGGGTCCCAGAAGATGTCGCGGTCGAGGTCTCAGAAGATGCCGCGCGCGACGGGGTGGGTCGCGAGCGGGTCGGCGAGCGGCGTGACCGTGAGGCCCGACAGCTCGTCGGGGGACAGCTCCGGCAGCCGCTGGGCGAGGTCGAGGAACCGCTCGGTCTCCTCGTCGGCCAGCACCCCGGCGGCCAGCGCGCGGAACTTCGCCACGTACTGCTCGCGCGCGAACGGGCGGGCGCCCAGCGGGTGCGCGTCGGCGACGGCGATCTCCTCCACGACGCGCGAGCCGTCCGCGAGCTCGATCTCCACGCGGCCGCCGAACGACTTCTCGTCCGGGTCGCTCGAGTGGTACCGGCGGGTCCACTCGGCGTCCTCGGCGGTGGTGACCTTGCGCCACAGCTCCACCGTGTCGGGGCGGGCGGCGCGCTCGGGGGCGTAGCTGCCGACGTGGTCCCAGGCGCCGTCCTGCAGCGCGACCGTGAAGATGTAGGGGATCGAGTGGTCGAGCGTCTCGCGGCTGGCCGTGGGGTCGTACTTCTGCGGGTCGCCCGAGCCGGAGCCGATGACGTAGTGGGTGTGGTGGCTCGTGTGCAGCACCACCGCGACGACGTTCGCGGGGTCGCGGAGCTCGGGACGCTCGGTGCCGAGCCGGCGGGCGAGGTCGATCCACGCCTGCGCCTGGTACTCGGCGGAGTGCTCCTTGGTGTACGTGTCGAGGATGGCGCGCCGGGCCTCGCCGGCGCCGGGCAGCGGCACGGTGTAGCGGGCGTCGGGCCCGTCGAGCAGCCACGCGATGACGCCGTCCTCGCCCTCGTAGATCGGGCTCGGGGAGGTCTGCCCGCGCATCGCGCGGTCGGCGGCCTCGACCGCCAGCTTCCCGGCGAACGCCGGTGCGTGCGCCTTCCAGGTGGAGATCTCGCCCTTGCGCGACTGCCGCGTCGCCGTCGTCGTGTGCAGGGCCTGGCCGACCGCCTGGTAGATGGTCTCCGCGGGCAGGCCGAGCAGCGTGCCGATGCCCGCCGCGGCCGACGGGCCGAGGTGTGCGACGTGGTCGATCTTGTGCGCGTGCAGGCTGATGCCCTTGACGAGGTCCACCTGGATCTCGTAGCCCGTGACGATCCCGCGCAGCAGCTCCGCGCCGCCGCGGCCCAGGTGCTGCGCGACGGCGAGCACCGGCGGGATGTTGTCGCCGGGGTGCGAGTACTCGGCCGCGAGGAACGTGTCGTGGTAGTCCAGCTCGCGCACCGCGACGCCGTTCGCCCAGGCCGCCCACTCGGGACTGGTGCGCTCGGGCGAGCCGAAGACCGTCGATCCCACGCCGCCGCGGGACACCGGGTGCGCCTCGGCCTGCGTGCGGGCCGCGAGGATCGGGCCGCGCCCCAGCGAGGCCGTCGCCACCGCGGCGTTGTCGATCACGCGGTTGATCACCATGTCGGTGACCTCCGGCGTCGGCTCGAGCTGCTCGGCGGCGACCTCCGCGATCTTCCACGCGAGCTGGCCCTCGCGGGGCAACGGCTCGTCGGAACGGTAGACGCGGATCTCGTGGTCGATCATGCGGGGGAGTCCTCCCTGTGCAGGCCTCTGCAGACGTCTGCAAGCATCGTGTGCGGGCGTCGTCGCCGCCCGTGTCCGGGCCGCTCCGAGAACGTAACGCCCGGTAGGCGCCGGGTCCAGCGAGCGCGTGACGTCGGCCATCCCGGGGAGTGCCGGACGCGGTGCGTCCCGGGCTGCCCGACGGCCGCTGTGGTGGGCTTCACGAACGACGTGTCAAGGAACGGTGTCGTCGCAGGTGACGGCGTCGCGCGGGGGTCACCCGAGCGTCCTGGTTGCCCTGACGAACTTGATTCTCGGTCAAGGATCGGTAACGTGGCCGCCCATGTTCGGGCTCGGCGTCCGCTCTCGTAGCGGGCGCCGGCTCCCTGTCACGGGCCGGGCCGCCGCGTCACACCGCGTGCACGCCGCGCCGGCCACGGAAGGAAACATGACCGCCGTACTCCCTCAGGAACCGACCGGCACCACCGCTGCGAACGCCCCGGCCACCCGAGCCGCGCGCCGCAGGCTCCGCGTCTCCGACGTCACCGTCGTGGACAACTCCATGCTCAAGAAGACGATCGGCGGCACCGCCGTCGGCAACCTCATGGAGTGGTACGACGTCGGCGTCTACGGCTACCTCGCCGTGACGATGGGTGCCGTGTTCCTGCCGCAGGCGTCGTCCGGCGTGCAGATCCTCTTCTCCCTCGGCGTGTTCGCCGCCACCTACGTGGCGCGCCCGCTGGGCGGCATCGTGTGCGGCCGCATCGGCGACAAGGTCGGCCGCCAGAAGGTGCTCGCCTTCACGCTGGTCATGATGGCCGTGTCGACGTTCCTCATCGGGCTGCTGCCGACATACGGCGTCATCGGCGCCGCGGCACCGCTGCTGCTCGTGCTCCTCAAGGTGGTGCAGGGCTTCTCCACCGGCGGCGAGTACGCGGGCGTCACGACCTTCGTCGCGGAGCACGCCCCCGACCGCCGTCGCGGCTGGGCCGCGTCGTTCCTCGACTTCGGCAGCTACCTGGGCTTCGCCCTGGGTGCCGTGGTCGTCACGGTGCTGCAGGTGACGCTGGGTGAGCAGGCGATGCTCGACGGCGGGTGGCGCATCCCGTTCCTGGTCGCCGGCCCGATCGGCGCGTTCGCCGTGTGGTTCCGCCTGAAGATCGAGGAGTCCCCGGCGTTCCAGGCGCAGCAGGTCGCGGCCGAGGCCGCCAAGGACCAGGGCACCGAGGCGCCCGCCGCCGACGTCACCCTGCGCTCGCAGTGGCGCCCGCTCGCCGTCGCGATGGTGCTCGTGGCCGTCGCCAACACCGCGGGCTACGCCCTGACGAGCTACATGCCGACGTACCTGACCGACACCCTCGGCTACGAGGCGACGGCGGGCACCCTGCTGACCGTGCCCGTGCTGGTGCTGCTCGCGGTGATGATCCTCGTCGCCGGCCCGATCAGCGACCGGGTCGGGCGCCGTCCGCTGCTGTGGTTCGGTGCGGGCTCGCTCGCGGTGGTCGCCGCCCCGGCGTTCCTGCTCCTGGCGATGGGTCACGTGTGGTCCACGCTCCTGGGCCTCGTGCTCATGGCCGTCCCGGTGGCGTGCATGGTCGGCGTGCAGGCGGCGACGCTGCCCGCGATGTTCCCCACGGCGGTGCGCTACCGCTCGATGGGCCTGGCCTACAACGTCTCGCTGGCGATCTTCGGCGGCACGACGCCGCTCATCGTGGAGTCGCTGACGCAGGCCACCGGGTCGAGCATGGCGCCCGCCTACTACCTCATGGGCTTCGCGCTGGTGGGTGCGGTCGCCGTCGGCTTCGTCAAGGAGAGCGCCGGCAAGCCGCTGCCGGGCTCCATGCCGTCGGTCGACACCGACGCCGAGGCCAAGGCGCTCGTGAAGACGCAGGAGAAGAACCCGGACCTCGACCTCGACGCGATGCCGGGCCTGGTCCCCGCGCGCTGAACGGCCTGCCGGACCCTGACGTAGCGATCGGTCGCCGTCCCACCGCGGGACGGCGACCGCTCGCTACG
>NZ_JBHVBO010000193.1:0-7375 GCF_042668085.1 Isoptericola sp. NPDC057391
GCGACGCCCCACCCTGGGAATCTACGAGCGCTCAGGCGGCGTCGCCAGCGCCGCGCACAGCAGCGAGGGACTCGCGGGCGGCGGCCGCGACGGCCTCCGCCGTGATGCCGAACTCCCGGTACAGCGTCTGGTAGTCGGCCGACGCGCCGTAGTGCTCGAGCGAGACGCTGCGGCCGGCGTCGCCGACCACCTCGCGCCAGCCCTGGGCGACGCCCGCCTCGACGGACACGCGGGCCTTCACCGCCGACGGCAGCACCGACTCGCGGTAGGCCTCGTCCTGCTTGTCGAACCACTCGCGGCTCGGCATCGACACGACGCGGGCGGCGATCCCCTCGGCGGCGAGCTGCTCGCGCGCCTGCACGGCGAGCTGCACCTCGGAGCCGGTGCCGACGAGGACGACGTCGGGCGCGCCGGTCTCGTCGTTGGTGGCGTCGACCAGCGTGTACGCGCCCTTGAGGGTGCCCTCGGCACCGGCGAAGCCGTCCGTGCCGCGCGGGAACGTCGGGACGTTCTGGCGGGTGAGCACGATGCCGGCCGGGTTGGCGGTGTTCTCGAGGATGCCGCGCCAGGCCCAGGCGGTCTCGTTCGCGTCGGCGGGGCGCACGACGTCGAGGCCCGGGATGGCGCGCAGCGCGGCGAGGTGCTCGACCGGCTGGTGCGTGGGGCCGTCCTCGCCGAGGCCGATCGAGTCGTGCGTCCACACGAACGTCGTCGGGATCTCCATGAGGGCCGCGAGGCGGACCGAGGCCCGCATGTAGTCGGCGAACTGGAGGAACGTGCCGCCGTAGGGGCGGGTGAGGCCGTGCAGCACGATGCCGTTGAGGATCGCGCCCATGCCGTGCTCGCGGATGCCGAAGTGCAGGGTGCGCCCGTAGGGGTTGCCCGGGAACTTCTTGGTCGCGTGCTCGACGGGGATGAACGACGGCTCGCCGTCCATGGTGGTGTTGTTCGAGCCGGCGAGGTCGGCGGAGCCGCCCCACAGCTCGGGCAGCACGTCCTTGAGCGCGGTCAGGACCTTGCCGGACGCGGCGCGGGTGGCCACGCCCTTCTCCGAGGCCTCGAAGACGGGCAGCTCGTCGGTCCAGCCGGCGGGCAGCTCGTGGGCCACGAGGCGGTCCAGCAGGGCCGCGCGCTCCGGGGCGGCCGTCCGCCAGGCGTCGTACGACCGGTCCCAGACGGCGCGCTGCTCGGCCTGCCGCTCGGCGACGGCACGGGTGTAGGAGAGCACCTCGTCGTCGACCGCGAAGGTGGCCTCCGGGTCCAGGCCGAGCGCGACCTTGAGGCCCGCGACCTCGTCGGCGCCCATCGCGGAGCCGTGGATGCCGCCGGTGTTCTGCTTGGTGGGCGACGGCCAGCCGATGATGGTGCGCAGCGCGATGAAGGACGGGCGGTCGGTCTCGGCCTTCGCGGCCTCGATGGCCGCGGCGAGCGCGTCGACGTCCTCGGCGTAGCCGGTGCCGCCCTGCGTCCAGTCGACCCGCTGGGTGTGCCAGCCATACGCGGCGTACCGCGCGAGGGTGTCCTCGGTGAACGCGATGTCCGTGTCGTCCTCGATGGAGATCTTGTTGTCGTCCCAGATCACCACGAGGTTGCCGAGCTTCTGCGTGCCGGCGAGCGACGACGCCTCGGACGTGACGCCCTCCTGCAGGTCGCCGTCGGAGGCGATCACGTAGACGTGGTGGTCGAAGGGCGACTCGCCGGCGGCGGCGTCGGGGTCGAGCAGGCCGCGCTCGCGGCGGGCCGCGAACGCCATGCCGACGGCGGACGCGAGGCCCTGGCCGAGAGGACCCGTCGTGATCTCGACGCCGGGGGTGTGCCGGTACTCGGGGTGGCCCGGGGTCTGCGAGCCCCAGGTGCGCAGCGCCTCGAGGTCCTCGAGCTCCATGCCGTAGCCGGCGAGGAACAGCTGCAGGTACAGCGTGAGCGAGGAGTGGCCCGCGGAGAGCACGAACCGGTCACGACCGACCCAGTGCGGGTCGGACGGGTCGTGCCGCATCGTCTTCTGGAAGAGCAGGTAGGCGGCGGGCGCCAGGGAGATCGCGGTGCCGGGGTGGCCGTTGCCGACCTTCTCGACGGCGTCGGCCGCCAGCGCCTTGATGGTCTTCACCGCGCGGTCGTCGAGCGAGCTCCACTCGAGCGGGGCGACGACGGGGTCGAACGCGTTCACAGATGTGCCTCTTTCCTGCCCGGAGCGAGCCCCGGGTGATTGCTGCTGCTCTGCCGGTACGGGGCGCCGTCGCGTCGGACGCCGCACGGAGTCCTCGGGGCGACGGCGGGGCACGGTGGCGAGGGGCCGACCGGGGTGGGCGGCCCGCTGTTCACCGTTGTGCAGCACCACCCTAGCGCCGAGCATTCCCGGCACGCCCGTCCCGGTGCCGTTCGTCCCACCAGTTGAGCGGTGCGGCCCGCGCGCCGGAGGATGTCCGGGGAGATGACGCCTGCGCGGGCATTTCTCACAGCCGTGCGGCCGCCGTCCGGGCCGCCGGGTCGCTGACCTCGGCGTACGATGAGGCGGCGACCGTCCCACGTCGCCCGAGCTCCCCGGACCCCCAGCCGAGAACGGACAAGCACGCGCGTGAGCACCACGAGCACCACGACGTCCCACCCCCAGGCGCCGACCCGCGCGGCCGTGCGGGCCGAGCGGGAGCGTGCCGATGCGGACCGGGCGGACCGCCGCGGAGGGAACGCGGAGCAGGGCGGGGCGGCGCACGGCGGGCCGGGCGCGTCGGGCACGGGGTGGCGCGACCGCCTCGGTGCGTACGTCGCGCTGACCAAGCCGCGCATCATCGAGCTGCTGCTGGTCACGACGCTGCCCACCATGATCCTCGCGCAGGGCGGCCTGCCCTCGCTGTGGCTCGTGCTGCTCACCCTCGTGGGCGGCACGCTCGCCGCCGCGTCGGCGAACGTCTTCAACTGCTACCTGGACCGCGACATCGACCAGGTGATGAACCGGACCAAGCGGCGCCCGCTGGCGACGGGGGAGATCACGCCCCGCGCGGCCCTGGTGTTCGCCACGGTGCTCGGCGTCGTGTCGCTGCTGTGGTTCGCCCTGCTGGTCAACGTCCCGGCGGCGTGGCTGACCTTCGCCGCCATCGCGATCTACGTCGTCGGCTACACGATGATCCTCAAGCGGCGCACGCCGCAGAACATCGTGTGGGGCGGCATCGCGGGCTGCATGCCCGTGTTCATCGGCTGGGCAGCCGTCACCGAGTCGCTCAGCTGGGCCGCCGTGGCGCTCTTCGGGGTGATCTTCTTCTGGACGCCGCCGCACTACTGGCCGCTGTCCGTGAAGTTCAAGAAGGACTACGCCAACGCCGGGGTCCCGATGCTGCCGGTCGTCGCGACGGACCGCCGCGTCGCGGTCGAGATGGTCGCGCACACGGTCGCGATGATCGGCTGCTCGCTCGCGCTGGTGCCGCTCGCCGGGATGTCGTGGTTCTACACGGCCGTCGCGGTCGCCTCGGGCGGCTGGTTCCTCTGGCTCGTGATCGCGATGCTGCGCCGCGCGGGTCACCCCGAGCGCGGCAAGCTCGGCGCGATGAAGGTCTTCCACGGCTCGATCACGTACCTCACGGTGCTGTTCATCGCCGTCGCGGTGGACGTCTTCCTGCCCTTCTGACCCCTCCGGGGGCCCGGGCCGGGGCTCGGACGGGCCTGGCCGTCGGCGCCTCGGGGCATGATGTTCCGGTGCCCGACACCACGTCCGCCCCGCCCCTCCCGCCCGCGCTGGCGGCCGCGCTGCAGGACTACCTGGCGCATCTCGGCGTCGAGCGCGGGCTGTCGGCCAACACGGTCGCGGCCTACCGCCGCGACGTGGGCCGCTACGCCCGCCACCTCCACGCGACGGGGCGGCACGGGCTCGACGACGTGGGCGAGCGCGACGTCGAGGAGTACGTCGTGGTACTCCGTCAGGGGTCGGACGGCGGCGCGCCGTTGTCGCCGTCGTCGACGGCGCGGGCGCTGGCCGCGGTGCGCGGCTGGCACCGGTTCGCGCACGCGGAGGGGACCACGAGCGCCGACCCCGCGTCCCAGGTGCACGCCCCGAGCGCGCTGCGGCGGCTGCCGCACGCGCTGTCGATCGACGAGGTGGCCCGCCTGCTCGACGCGGCGGGCAGCGGGGAGGGCGCGGTGCCGCTGCGCGACCGGGCCCTGCTGGAGCTGCTCTACTCCACCGGCGGGCGCATCAGCGAGGTGGTGGGCCTCGACGTCGACGACGTCGACGGGCTGCTGGACGGCGACTCCGCGGCCGGTGGCGGGGACGACGGCGCGCCGCGCGCGGGTTCCGTCCGCCTGCGGGGCAAGGGCGACAAGGAGCGCGTGGTGCCCGTCGGCTCGTACGCCCGGACGGCGCTGGAGGCGTACCTGGTGCGCGCCCGGACGCCCCTCGCGTCGGCGGGCCGCGGCACGCCGGCGCTGTTCCTCAACACCCGCGGCGCCCGCCTGTCGAGGCAGAGCGCCTGGTCGGTGCTGCAGGCCGCGGCGGAGCGGGCGGGGCTCACCCAGCACGTGTCCCCGCACACGCTGCGGCACTCGTTCGCCACCCACCTGCTCGCGGGCGGCGCCGACGTCCGCGTGGTGCAGGAGCTCCTGGGGCACGCCTCGGTGACGACCACGCAGATCTACACGATGGTGACGCGCGACGCCCTGCGCGAGGTGTACGCCGCGGCGCACCCGCGCGCCCTCGGCTGAGCCGTCGAGGCGTCGGGGCGGCCGGAAGGACGGCGCGCCCGGCGTGCCGCCCGGGCCCCGGGAGGCCCTGGGGTAGCGTGACGCAGGTGAGCGAGGGACTCGGGAGCGACACCATGACGCAGACGACCACGAGCGACGCCTCACCGGCCGCGACCACCGCGACCAGCCCCGCCCCGGGCAGTCCGGCCGGCGGGCTCGAGGAGCCGCGTACCGACGTCGTCGGGCGGCCGCTGCCCGACTTCCGCGACCCGGCGCCGCTGGCGTCCCACGGGCCCGCGCGCATCGTCGCGATGTGCAACCAGAAGGGCGGCGTCGGCAAGACCACCACGACGATCAACCTGGGCGCCGCGCTGGCCGAGTACGGCCGCCGCGTCCTGCTCGTGGACTTCGACCCGCAGGGCGCCGCCTCGGTGGGCGTCGGCGTCAGCCCCCACGACCTCGACCTCAGCGTCTACAACCTCCTCATGGAGCGCGACGTCAGCTTCACCGACGTGCTGCAGCCCACGAACATCGAGGGCATGGACGTGCTGCCCGCGAACATCGACCTGTCGGCCGCGGAGGTCCAGCTCGTCGGCGAGGTGGCCCGCGAGTCCGTCCTCGCCCGCGCGCTGCGCCCCGCCCTCGACGACTACGACGTCATCCTCGTGGACTGCCAGCCGTCGCTCGGCCTGCTCACGGTCAACGCCCTCACCGCCGCGCACGGCGTGCTCATCCCGCTCGAGTGCGAGTTCTTCGCGCTGCGCGGCGTGGCCCTGCTCGTGGAGACGATCGAGAAGGTGCGCGACCGGCTCAACCCGGCACTGGAGATCGACGGCATCCTGCCGACCATGTACGACTCGCGCACCCTGCACTCGCGCGAGGTCGTGGCGCGCGTGCACGAGGCGTTCGGCGACACCCTGCTGCACACCGTCATCGGGCGCACGGTGAAGTTCCCCGACGCGTCCGTGGCGGCCGAGCCGATCACCAACTACGCCCCGACCCACGCCGGCGCGGCCGCGTACCGGCAGCTCGCGCGGGAGCTCGTCGCCCGTGGTGACGCCGCCTGACGTCGCCCCGGAGCAGGGGGAGGCCCTCGACGCCGTCGACGGCTCCGACGCCCGGCCGGGGTTCGAGGTGCACCTCGACAACTTCACCGGCCCGTTCGACCTGCTGCTGTCGCTGATCGCGAAGCACGAGCTGGACGTCACCGAGGTGGCGCTCGCGGCCGTGACGGACGAGTTCGTCGCGCACATCCGCGAGGCCGAGGCCGCGTCGCGCGCGGCGACGGCCCGCGGCGAGGAGCACCCGTCGTGGGACCTCGGGACCGCGAGCGAGTTCCTCGTCGTTGCGGCCACCCTGCTCGACCTCAAGGCCGCCCGGCTGCTGCCAGGCGTGGTCGAGGAGGACGCCGAGGACCTGGAGCTGCTCGAGGCCCGCGACCTGCTGTTCGCCCGGCTGCTGCAGTACCGCGCGTACAAGGAGGTCTCCGGGCTGCTCGCCGAGCGCCTGGAGACCGAGGGACGCCGCGTGCCGCGCTCCGTCCCGCTCGAGCCGCACCTCACGGCGCTGCTGCCGGAGCTGGTGTGGACCCTCGACGGCGCGCGCCTCGCGGAGCTGGCCGCCCGGGCGCTGGAGCCCAAGCCGCCACCCGTGGTCGGGCTGGACCACCTGCACGCCCCCGCCGTGAGCGTGCGGGAGCAGGCGGGCGTGGTGGCGCGCCGGCTGCGGCGCGAGCACGTCGCGACGTTCCGCGCGCTCGTCGCGGGGGAGGAGCGGCTCGTGGCGGTCGCGCGGTTCCTCGCCCTGCTCGAGCTGTTCCGCTCCGGCCGGGTGGCGTTCGAGCAGGCGACGGCGCTGGGCGAGCTCACCGTGCGGTGGACGGCGGGCGGCGACAGCGACCCGGACGAGGACGACGACGGCGTGCTCGCGGCGGGCTTCGAGGAGTTCGACGGGACGCCCGGGCAGGACGAGGGGACCGGCGCACCCGCCGCGGGCGGCGCCGGCGTGACGGAGGTCGTGGCATGACGCAGCGGACGGGCGAGCAGGCGGGCGTCGTCGAGGCGGTGGCAGGGGCCGAGCCGGTGGCCGAGGCCGAGCCGGCGGTCGAGGTCGAGGTGGACGTCGACGACCTGCCGGGCGGGCTGGCGGCGGCGCTGGAGGCGGTCCTGATGGTCGCCGAGTCACCGGTGCCGGTCGAGCGGCTCGCGGCGGGCGTCGTACGGCCCGTGCCGGAGGTCGCCGCGGTGCTCGAGGAGCTGGCCGCGGAGTACCGGGGCGAGACGGGCGGGCGCCCGCGCGGCTTCGAGCTGCGCGAGGGGGCCGAGGGGTGGCGCATCTACTCGGCACGGGCGCAGGCCGACGTCGTGGGCGCCTTCGTGCTCGAGGGCCAGTCCTCCCGCCTCAGCCAGGCGGCCCTGGAGACCCTCGCCGTCATCGCCTACCGCCAGCCCGTGACGCGCGGGCAGGTCTCGGCGGTGCGTGGGGTGAGCGTCGACGGGGTGGTGCGCACCCTCCTGGCGCGCGGCCTGATCGCCGAGACGGGCCAGGACCCGATGACGGGCGCCGTGCTGTTCGGCACGACGGGCGAGTTCCTCGACCGGATGGGCTGGTCGTCGCTCGACGCCCTGCCCCCGCTCGCCCCGCACCTGCCGGACGTGGGGGAGGCGATCGCCCTGGACCCGTCCTCAGGCGTCGGACGCGACGCCTG
>NZ_JBHVBO010000194.1:0-7373 GCF_042668085.1 Isoptericola sp. NPDC057391
CCCTTCGCGCCGCGACCGCACGCGTGAGAGCCCCGGACGCGGCAGCGTCCGGGGCTCTCGGCGTGTCCGGTGCGGGCCAGGGGCCGCGCGCCCGTCGGGTCAGGACGCCGTGGCGTCCCCGGTCGCGGCGATGGCGTTGCCCGGCCCCCGCGACGGGCCGGCGGCGACGGCCGTCGGGTTGCCGATCCCGGGGCCGGTCCCCGTGGCGCCGGACGTGCGCCCGCTGAGGTACCGGGAGAGCCACCGTGCCACGGCGGTCAGCGCCCAGTTGATGACGATGAAGATCAGCGCCGCGATCGTCAGCGTCTGCAGGTTGTTGCTGTTCCCGTTGCCGAAGGTCTGCGCGGCGCGCAGCAGCTCGGGATAGGCGATGATCTGCCCGAGCGCGGTGTCCTTCAGCACGACCACGAGCTGGGACACCAGGGCTGGCAGCATGGCGATGAGCGCCTGCGGGAGCTGGATCGACCGCAGCACCTGGCCCCCCGTGAGCCCGACCGCCAGGCCCGCCTCGGACTGGCCCTTCGGGAGGTTGCCGACCCCCGAGCGGACCAGCTCGGCGATCACCGAGCCGTTGTAGAGGATGAGGGCGATCACGACGGCCAGGAAGGCGGGCTCCGGGACGCTGTTGAACCCGAGGAGCAGCCAGAAGAAGATCATCATGAGCAGCACGGGCACGGCGCGGAAGAACTCCACGACGACCCCGCTCACCCAGCGGATCGTCCGCGAGCGCGCCAGGCGACCGGAGCCGAAGACGAGGCCGAAGACCACGGCGCCGACGACGGCGTACCCGGCTGCGCGGAGCGTGTTCTGCAGCCCCGGGATGAAGTAGAACTGCCACGCGTCCGACGTGAAGATCGGCTGCCACAGGGAGGCGGCGAACTGGCCCTTGTCCGCGAGCGCGACCACCACGAGGTAGGCGACGTAGAGCACCAGCGCCAGCGCGACGATGTTGCCGAGGATGATGAGCACGCGTGCCCGCGGGCCCGGTGCGTCGAAGAGGACGGACTTCTGAGAGCTCATCGGCGCACCGCCAGTCGGTTGGAGAGGTAGGTGGTGAGCAGGCCGATGGGGATCACCAGGACGGCGAAGCCGATCGCGAAGAGGATGAAGATCGCGTAGATGAAGTTGGCGTTGCTCTCGATCATCTCCCGCATCAGCGTCGACGCCTCCGTCGAGACGCTCACGGCTACGGCGACCGTCGAGTTCTTCAGCAGCGCGATGAGCGTGTTGCCCAGGGGCGCGATCGCCCCGCGGAAGGCCTGCGGCAGGATGATCAGGCGGGCCGCAGGCAGGAACGACAGCCCGATCGCGCGGGCCGCCTCCGCCTGCCCCAGGGGCACGGTGTTGACGCCCGACCGGATCGCCTCGCACACGAACGCCGCGTGGTACACGGACAGCCCGACGACGCCGAAGCGGAAGAAGTTCTGCGTGAAGTCGTCGGACAGCGTGATCTGCAGCTGGGTCCAGACGGCCAGGAACAGGAACGTCATGATGACGGTCAGCGGCGTGTTGCGCAGGATGTTCACGTAGGTCGCGCCGGCCCACTGCAGGCTCGCGATGGGCGAGATGCGCATGAGCGCGAGGACGGTGCCGAGGAGCAGCGAGAAGATCGCGGCCCAGAACGTCAGCTGGATGTTGACCCAGTACGCGCCGAAGACGTCGTACTCGGCGAACAACGCGCCGAACTGGGACAGGAAGTCACCCACGGTGTGTCAGCCTCCCGGGGGGTGGTGCGGCGAGGGCCGCGGTGGACGGACGTGGGGGAGCGTGCGGCAGCGCACGCCCCCCCACGTGCCGAGCGGACGGTCGGACGGCGTCGTCAGGCGCAGGCGTCCGGCGTCGGCGGGTTGAGGTCGGCGTTCGGGGTGTAGCCCGTGCCCTCCGTGTTCGCCGACACGGCCTCCTCCCACGAGCCGTCCTCGATCATCTCGGTGATCGCGGCGTTGATGTCCTCGCAGCGGTCGTTGTCCTGCGGCAGGCCGACGCCGTAGTTCTCCTCGGAGAACGGGTTGCCCACGACCTTGACCTTGCCCTTGTTGGCGTCCTGCGCGGCGAGACCGGCGAGGATGATGTCGTCGGTCGTGACCGCGTCCACCTGGCCTGCGGTGAGCGCGGTGACGCACTCGGCGTAGCCGGGCCGCTCCACGAGCTGCACGCCCTCGGCGTACTCGTCCTTGATGCGCTGCGCCGACGTCGAGCCGGTCACCGAGCAGAGGTTCTTGCCCTCGAGCGTCTCGGGGCCGGTGATGTCGGTGTTGTCCGCGGCGACGAGGAGGTCCTGGCCGGCGATGAAGTACGGGCCCGCGAACGCGACCTGCTCCTTGCGCTCGTCGGTGATGGAGTACGTCGCGAAGATCATGTCGACCTGGCCGGTCTGCAGCATGGTCTCGCGGTTGGCCGACGGGGCCTCGACCCACTCGATCTGGTCCTCGGAGTACCCGAGCTTCTCCGCGACGTAGCGGGCGACGTCGGTGTCGAACCCGGTGAACTCGCTGCCGTCCTGGTAGCCCAGGCCCGGCTGGTCGTACTTGATGCCGATCTTGATGGTGTCGCCGCCGCCGGAGCCGCCGGTCTCCTCACCGCCGCCACCGCCGCCGACCTCGCTGCTGCCGCCGCAGGCGGCGAGCGTGAGCGCGGTCAGTGCGGCGAGAGTGGCGGCACCTACGTGTCGTGTGCGCATGGTTCTTACCCTTCGTCGGTGCGAGGCCGGTCCCGTTCGGGTTCCCTGCCGGGTCGGTGGGTGAGTCAGGAGGGAGTCAGTGGGAGAGGATCTTGGACAGGAAGTCCTTGGCACGGTCGCTCTTCGGCGCGGTGAAGAACTCCTCGGGCGCGGCCTCCTCGACGATCTGGCCGTCCGCCATGAAGACGACGCGGTTCGCGGCCTTGCGGGCGAAGCCCATCTCGTGCGTCACGACGATCATGGTCATGCCCTCCTTGGCGAGCGCGACCATGACGTCCAGGACCTCGTTGATCATCTCCGGGTCGAGCGCCGAGGTGGGCTCGTCGAAGAGCATCACCTTGGGCTTCATCGCCAGCGCCCGCGCGATCGCGACGCGCTGCTGCTGGCCGCCGGAGAGCTGGGCGGGCATCTTCTGGGCCTGGTTCTTCACCCCGACCCGGTCGAGCAGCTCGAGAGCGCGCTCCTTCGCGGCGCCCGAGCGCTCCTTGCGGACCTTGACCGGCCCGAGCGTGACGTTCTCCAGGATCGTCTTGTGCGCGAAGAGGTTGAACGCCTGGAACACCATGCCGACGTCGGCGCGCAGCTTCGCGAGGGCCTTGCCCTCCTCGGGCAGGGGCTGGCCGTCGATGCGGATCTCGCCCGAGTCGATCGTCTCGAGCCGGTTGATCGCCCGGCACAGGGTCGACTTCCCGGAGCCGGACGGGCCGATGACCACGAGCACCTCGCCCCGGCGCACGGTGAGGTCGATGTCCTGCAGCACGTGCAGGTCGCCGAAGTGCTTGTTGACGTTCTTCAGCTCGACGAGCGGTGCACCGAGGGAGGACGACGCCTCGGCAGGGTCGGTCGTCGTGGTCGCTTCGCCGTGATCCATCTCTCGAACCTATCCACTCGGTGTTTCCGCGACCAGCACCGGGTTGTCCGGTTCCGCAACGGTTCAGTAACAGTGCCCACGCCTTGCACGCGGGCCCGAGTCCTCGACGGTGGCGACCAGGGGTCGTCGAGCGGTAGGGGTGGGTCGCCTCGTCGGGGCCCGGCCGTCGGGCACCGTACCCTAGATGCGATGTCCAGTACCACGCAGAGCCCCGCCGTGTCGGCGCGTCCCACGGACCAGCCGTCCGGCCAGCGCACCTATCTCGTGCGCACCCTGGGCTGCCAGATGAACGTGCACGACTCGGAGCACATGGCCGGCATGCTCGAGCAGGCCGGCTACACGCGCGCCGCCGCCGAGGACGAGGCGGCGAGCCGCGCCGACGTCGTCGTCATCAACACCTGCGCCGTGCGCGAGAACGCCGCCACGCGGCTCTACGGGAACCTGGGTCAGCTCGCCGGCATCAAGGCGGACCGGCCCGGGATGCAGATCGCGGTCGGCGGCTGCCTCGCGCAGAAGGACCGCGGCGAGATCGTGTCCAAGGCCCCGTGGGTGGACGTCGTCTTCGGCACGCACAACCTCGACGCGCTCCCGGTGCTCCTCGAGCGGGCCCGGCACAACGCCGAGGCGCAGGTGGAGATCGCGGAGTCGCTGCAGGTCTTCCCCTCCACGCTGCCCACGCGGCGCGAGTCCGTGTACGCGGGGTGGGTGTCGATCTCGGTCGGCTGCAACAACACCTGCACGTTCTGCATCGTGCCGCACCTGCGCGGCAAGGAGCGCGACCGCCGGCCGGGGGAGGTCCTGGCCGAGGTCGAGGCGCTCGTGGCCGCCGGTGCGGTCGAGGTGACGCTGCTGGGCCAGAACGTCAACAGCTACGGCGTCGAGTTCGGCGACCGGGGCGCGTTCGCGAAGCTGCTGCGCGCCTGCGGCACGATCGAGGGGCTGGAGCGCGTGCGCTTCACGTCCCCGCACCCGGCGGCGTTCACGGACGACGTCATCGCGGCCATGGCCGAGACGCCGAACGTCATGCCCAGCCTGCACATGCCGCTGCAGTCGGGCTCGGACCGGGTGCTGCGCGCCATGCGGCGGTCCTACCGGTCGGCCAAGTTCCTCGGCATCCTGGACCGCGTGCGGGACGCCATGCCGGACGCCGCGATCACGACCGACATCATCGTGGGGTTCCCGGGGGAGACGGAGGAGGACTTCCGCGAGACGCTGCGCGTCGTGGAGGCCTCGCGGTTCAGCTCGGCGTTCATGTTCCAGTACTCGCCGCGCCCCGGCACGCCCGCGGCGACCATGGACGAGCAGCTGCCCAAGGAGGTCGTGCAGGAGCGGTTCGAGCGCCTGCTGGCCCTGCAGGAGCGCATCGCCGGCGAGGAGGCCGCCCGCCAGGTCGGGCGCACCCTCGACGTCCTCGTCTCCGAGGGCGCGGGGAAGAAGGACGGCGCCACCCACCGGCTCTCGGGCCGGGCGCCGGACAACCGGCTCGTGCACCTCGCGCTGCCCGCCGACCTGCTCGACGACGTCGCCGCCGGGGCGGAGGGCCTCGCCGGCGCCCCCGCGTCGCTGGACGACCCGCGGCTCGCCGACGCCGCGACGCTCGACCCGCGCCTGCCGCGCCCGGGCGACGTCGTGACCGTGGGCGTCACGCGGTCGGCGCCGCACTTCCTCGTGGCGGACGCAGTGCTCGACGGCGGCGCGTACGCCGTGCGCCGCACCCGGTCGGGCGACGCGTGGGCGCAGCGGGAGACGGCGCGCCTCGGCGGGGGCGAGGACGAGCACTCCCACGGCACGCCGCCGTCCTCCGGCCCGGTCGTGCTCGGGATGCCCTCGCTGCGGGGCTGACGGCGCAGGCCGGCACAGACCGGCACCGGAGGGAGGGGCTGCTCAGGCTCAGGACTGGTCGTCGAGCCCTGGCCCGCCAGGGGTCATCGCGCCCACGGTGCTGAAGAACTGCGACGACGTGACGAGGCCGCACGACACGGTGGCGGCGAGCTGCTCGTCCGTGGCGCCGTGCTCGAAGTCCACCGACACCTCGGCGTAGAGCGCGAGCCCCTCGCCCTCCGGACGGGCGTACACCTTGGGCCACACCCGCTCGCGGTTCCAGTCGTTCACGGCCTGCAGCACCGCCAGTCGGGCGCCCTCGGGCACCTTCCCGGCCCAGCGGCCGCGCACCTGCAGGATCTCGTCGTGGTCGCCGAGCAGCAGGAACCAGAACCGGTTGCCGTCCCACGTCCCGGTCACGTCGCCGTCGTCGTCGGTGCGGAACCGGTAGCCGCGGCGGGTCAGGTCGTCCGCGACGCGGGCGTGGGTCAGCGGCCTCGGTGTCGTGGCGCGCGGGCGCGCGGGTGCGCGCTCCCCGCGGGCGGCCACGCGGGCGCCGGCGTCCTGCACGGCGCGACCCACCGCGTCCGCCGCGCGCCGGACGCCGCCGAGCAGCCGGCGGGCGGTGCCGCCGGACCGCTCCGCGGCGGTCACGACGCGTCCCGCAGCGGGTCGCGGAACGTGCTGTCGAGGTGCTCGAAGAACATCGACCCCGTGCTGAGGCCGCACTGCAGCAGCTGGTCGAGCTGCGCCTCGCCGACCGCGCTGCCCACGTCGACCGTGACCTCCGCGCACACGACGACGGAGCCGTCGTCGCGCACGCGCACGTAGGTCTTGGGCCAGATCCGCTCGGCGTTCCACTCGTTGCAGAGCTCGAGGATCTCGCCGAGGCGGTCGATGCTGAGGTCGCGGTGCCACTGGCCGCGGACCTGGAGCACCTCCGACCGTTCGCCCAGCACGAGGAAGTAGAACAACCAGCCGTGCCAGAGCCCGCCGACGTCACCGTCGGAGTCGACGAAGTAGGAGAATCCGGACCGCTCCAGCCAGTCCGTCACGCGGTCGCGCGACAACGGGGCCAGCGCGTCGTCCGCGCCGACGTGGTCGGCGAGCAGACCCTCGATCCGGTCGTGGAGCTCGTCGTCGCGAAGGTCGCCCACGAGCTCGTCGTCCCGGCCGACGGAGGTCGGCCGGATCCTGCTTGCCCGGCGTGAACCGAAGAACCTCACCCGTCCACGCTACACGTCGACACCCACGGTGGTGCTCGCGCACCGAGGGCCGGACGCGAGGTGCCACCGACCGGGGCGGCGGACCGGGCGGCGGCAGGGGGCGAGGGTAGGTTGGGCGCGTGCCAGCCCGCGCCGTCGTCCTGCCCGGAACGTCCCTGCTCGTGCCCGGTGCCGGCGGCGGTGCCGACCGCCTCGGCGACGTCCGTGCCGCGGTGGCGGACGCCCTCGACCGGCTGGTGGCCGCGTCCGCCGGGCCGGCGGCGACGGCCGGGGACGGTGACGTACCTCTCGCCGTGCTGGCGCCCGTGCCCCGGGGCGCGAACGGCGGGGTCGGCCGCCGGCGTCCGTCCCTGGCGGGGGCGGGCGTCGCCGACCGCTGGGCGCCCGACGTCGCCGCCTGGGCCGGGACGGATGCCGCCCCCGCCGCGCACGTCCCGGCGTCGGTGGCGCTGCTCGCGCTGGACGGCGCACTGCGTCGGGCGGGACGCGACGGGCCCCCGGACGTCGTCGTGGTGGAGGCGTCCGACGCCGCCGAGGCGCCGGCGGAGGCGCTCGCCGTGCTGCGCCGCGCCCGCGCGGTCGTCGTCGCGGGGGGCGCCGTGCCCGGGACCCCGGGCGCCGCGGCCGTGCCCGACCCGGCACCTGGCGGCCCCGCGCCCCTCGCGCCGGCGGTCGCGGCCCTGCTGGACGCCGCCGTCGCGCCGGGCCGGTGGTCGTGGCGCGTCACGACCGTCCCCGGCGGGCACGAGCACCTGCCCGCCTCGTACCGGGTCTG
>NZ_JBHVBO010000195.1:0-7342 GCF_042668085.1 Isoptericola sp. NPDC057391
CGGCGCCTGGGCCGGGGCGTCGCTGCGGACCGTGGGCGCCGCGGCGGTCGCCGCGGCGACCGGGGCACCGGCGGTGCGCGCGCCCTGGCCGCGCGCGGCCCGGATCGCGTCCTGCAGGTCGCTCTTGCGCATCCGGGACGTGCTCTTGACGCCCAGGTCGGAGGCCAGCGCCTGGAGCTCGGCCAGACGCATCGAGCTCAGGTTCCCGGATGCGGCGGCGCCGTTCCGGCTGTCGGTGGTGTTCGTCACGAAGGACCCTTCCCCCTCGTATGCGGCCCGCAGATCTCGGGGCCGGGGTGGTTGCCGTCCGGCGCGGGGAGCGCCGAGACGCGTGGAACCTCGCATCAGTGGTACGACGACGTCGGCTGGCGGGGTTGGTGTTTCACCCTCTTGCGGGACTGTCGCGGCGGATCCTGCACCGCATCGCGACCACCGAGGCACCTGGCTCTGACCGGGCACGAGAACGCGCCGTGCGGTGGAGAGGGAGTGCCCTCGCGGTCGATCCCGAAGGCTCACCGCATCATATCACCTCACACCCCGCTCCAGGCCGACGCGCCGCCCGTCACCCGGCGCGCCACGGCGCCGTCGTGGTCCACCCCCGGCCGCAGCGCCCGCCAGCCCGCCACGTCGTCGACGAGGTCGGCCAGCACGGCGTCGAGCCGGCCCGTGCCGTCCCCCGCGGTGAGCACGAGGACCGTGGGCCCGGCCCCGGAGATCGTGGCGGCGAGCCCTTCGGCGCGCAGGGCCCGCAGCAGCTCGGCCGAGCCCGCCATGACGCTCGCTCGGTAGTCCTGGTGCAGCCGGTCCTCGGTGGCGTCGAGCAGCAGCTCCGGGCGCCGGGCCAGGGCCTCGACCAGGAGCCCCGCGCGGCCGGCGGTGAACGCCGCGTCGCCGTGCGGCACCTCGGCCGGCAGCACGCCCCGGGCGCGGCTCGTGGCGAGGCGGGCGTCGGGCACCAGCACGGTGGCCTCGATGCGCTCGTCCACGTCCAGGTCCACGGCGCGGGGGCCGTCGCCCGACATCCACGCCAGGGTCGCGCCCCCGCGGATCGCGGGGGCCGCGTTGTCGGGGTGGCCCTCGAACTGGGTCGCGATGTGCAGCACCGCGGCCGCGTCCAGCACGTGGGGGTCGGCCAGGAGCGCGCGCGCCGCGACGATGCCGGACACGACGGCCGCCGACGACGAGCCAAGGCCCCGCGCGTGCGGCACCCGGTTGACGCACCGCAGCCGGAGGCCGGTGCGCGGCGCGCCGGCGAGCTCGAGCGTGTGCCGCAGGGCGCGCACGACGAGATGGTCCTCGCCGAGCGGCACCTCCCCCGCGCCCTGCCCCTCCACCTCGACGACGACGTCGTCGCTCGCGAGGAGCTCGACCTCCAGGTCGTCGTACAGCGCGAGGGCCAGGCCCATCGAGTCGAACCCCGGGCCCAGGTTGGCGCTGGTCGCGGGAACACGGACCAGCACGTGGTCGGCGCCGAGCTGCATGCTCGTCTCCCTCTCGGGGCTCGGTCGGAAACGGTCTCGGGCGGGAAGGCGTCGAGGAGGGCTCAGTCGAGGCCGAGCGCGTCGGCGATGGACACGACGTCGGCGCTCACGCGGGTCGGCGCCACCTCGCCGCCGTCCGGCGTGCGCAGCGCCCACTGCGGGTCCTTGAGCCCGTGGCCGGTGACGGTCACGACGACGCGCGACCCGGCGGGGACCAGGCCCCGCTCCGCCCGCGCGAGCAGGCCCGCCACGCCCGAGGCGGACGCCGGCTCGACGAACACGCCGACCTCGGCGGACAGCACGCGGTGCGCGGCGAGGATCTGCTCGTCGGTGACCGACTCGATGACGCCGCCCGACGTGTCGCGCGCGGCCTCCGCCTGCTCCCACGACGCCGGGTTGCCGATCCGGATCGCGGTGGCGATCGTCTCCGGCTGGTCGACGGGGTGCCCCAGGACGATCGGGGCGGCGCCGGCCGCCTGGAAGCCCCACATCTGCGGCGTGCGGGTGGCGACCGCGCCGTGGGCGGCGCCGTCGTCCAGGCCCGCGTACTCGCGGTAGCCCTTCCAGTACGCGGTGATGTTGCCCGCGTTGCCGACCGGCAGGCAGTGGATGTCTGGCGCGTCGCCCAGGGCGTCGACGACCTCGAACGCCGCCGTCTTCTGGCCCTCGATGCGGTCGGGGTTGACGGAGTTCACCAGCTCGACCGGGTACACCTCGGCGAGCTTGCGCGCCGCGACGAGGCAGTCGTCGAAGTTGCCGTCCACCTGCAGCAGACGGGCGCCGTGCGCGATCGCCTGGCTGAGCTTGCCCATCGCGATCTTGCCGTCCGGCACGAGCACGGCGCAGGTCATGCCGGCGCGGGTCGCGTACGCCGCCGCCGAGGCGGACGTGTTGCCGGTCGAGGCGCACACGACGGCCTTCGCGCCGCGGCCCGCCGCCGCGGAGATGGCCGTCGTCATGCCACGGTCCTTGAAGGAACCGGTCGGGTTCATGCCCTCGACCTTGACGTAGACGTCGGCGCCGGTGCGGTCCGACAGCGCGGGGGCGGCCACGAGCGGCGTCCCGCCCTCGCCGAGCGTCACGATCCGCTCCGCCACGTGGGCGGGCAGCCGGTCGGCGTACTCGGTGATGACACCGCGCCACTGGTGGGCGGGCTGGGTCTTCGGCTGGTCGACCGGCATGGTCAGGCTCCCTCGACTCGCAGGACGGACGTGATCTCGCGCACCGGCTCGAGGCCGCGCACCGCCGCGACCGTCGCGGCGAGCGACGCCTCGCGGGCGGAGTGCGTGGTGAGCAGCAGCGCGGCGGTGCCCTCGGCGACGTCGACGGCGTAGGGCTCGTCGGGCGCCTGGCGGACGGTGTCGATGGACACGCCGTGGTCGGCGAGCACCTGCGCCACCTGGGCGAGCACGCCCGGACGGTCGGCCACGACGAGCCGGACCTGGTAGCGCGTGACGGCGGCGTCGTGCGGCAGCACCGGCAGCGACGCGTACGCGGACTCGCGCGGCCCGCGCCCGCCGACCATCCGGTCGCGCGCGGCCGAGACCAGGTCGCCGAGCACGGCGGACGACGTCGGGCGGCCGCCCGCGCCCTGGCCGTAGAACATCAACGGGCCGGCGTCGTCGGCCTCGACGAAGACGGCGTTGAACGCCCCGCGCACCGCGGCGAGCGGGTGGGCGGCCGGCACGAGCGCGGGGTGCACCCGCACGGACACGCCCTCGGCCGTCTGCTCCGCGATCGCCAGCAGCTTCACGACGTGCCCGGTCTGCTGCGCGGCGGCGACGTCGGCGGCGGTCACGCGGGTGATGCCCTCGCACGCGACCTGCGCCAGCGAGACCCGGGTGTGGAACGCCAGCGACGCGAGGATCGCGGCCTTCGCCGCGGCGTCGTGCCCCTCGACGTCGGCCGTGGGGTCGGCCTCCGCGTACCCGAGGGTCTGCGCCTCCTTCAGCGCCTCCTCGAGGTCCAGCCCGTGCGTCGTCATCTGGTCGAGCACGTAGTTGGTGGTGCCGTTGACGATCCCGAGCACGCGGCGCACCTGGTCCCCGGCGAGCGACTCGCGCACCGGACGGACGATCGGGATCGCGCCCGCCACGGCGGCCTCGAACGACAGGTCGACGCCCGCCGCGTCCGCGGCCTCGAAGAGCTCCGGGCCGTGCGCCGCGAGCAGCGCCTTGTTCGCCGTGACCACGCTCGCGCCGCCCGCGATCGCGCGGTGGATGAGTCCGCGCGCCGGCTCGATGCCGCCCATGAGCTCGATGACGAGGTCGGCCCGGTCGACGAGCCCGCCCGCGTCCTCGGTGAGCAGGTCGGCCGGCACGACGGTGCCGACGCCGTCGCGCGGGCGGCTCGCGTCGCGCACGGCGATGCCCACCAGCTCCAGCCGGGCCCCGGCCCGCGCGGCGAGGTCGTCCGCGTGCTCGATCAGCGTCCGGGCGACCTGGGAGCCGACGACGCCGCAGCCGAGCAGCGCGACGCGAAGCGGGACGGCCCCGGTCAGGGGCCCGGACGGGGTGGCTGCAGGCACGGGAGAACCTTCGGAACGGGATGCCGGGACGGGGTCAGGATAGCCGCGGCGCCACGGCCGTCGGGCCGCCGTCCACTGGCAGGACGACGGTGCGGACGACGGGACGGGCGGCGCGGCGTCGTGCGTCAGCCCTGGTCGAGCGCGAGCAGGTCGTCGACCGTCTCGCGCCGCACGAGGACGCGGGACGCGCCGCCTGAGACGGCGACCACGGGCGGGCGGGTCAGCAGGTTGTAGTTCGACGCCATCGAGCGCCCGTACGCGCCGGTCGCGGCGACGGCGAGCAGGTCCCCGGCGCGCACGTCGGCGGGCAGCCGGGTCTCGTGCACGACGATGTCGCCGCTCTCGCAGTGCTTGCCCACGACGCGCGCGAGCACGGGCTCCGCCGTCGAGGTCCGGCCGACGAGCTCCGCGTGGTACTGCGCCTCGTACAGGGCGGGGCGGATGTTGTCGCTCATGCCGCCGTCGACCGAGACGTACGTGCGCACCCGGCCGTCGTCGAGCGCGACCGGCTTCACCGTGCCGACCGTGTAGAGCGTCAGCCCGGCCGGCCCGACGATCGCGCGCCCCGGCTCGATGGAGATCCGCGGCAGCGGCGTGCCCAGCTCGGCGCAGACCGCCGCCACGGCGCTCGCCACGTCCTTGGCGATCCGGTCCGGGTCGAGCGGCACCTCCCCCGGCAGGTACGCGATGCCGTACCCGCCGCCGAGGTCCACCTCGTCGACCAGCACGCCCGTACGCTCCGCGAGCTCCGCGCGCAGCCGCAGCACGACGCGCGCGGCCGCCTCGAAGCCCGCCGGGTCGAGGATCTGCGACCCGATGTGCGAGTGGATGCCCAGCAGGTGCAGCTCGGGCCGCTCGACCGCCGCGAGCAGCGCCCGCATCGCCGGCGCCTCGCCACCGTCGGCGCCGGGGTTCACCGACAGGCCGAACTTCTGGTCCTCGTGCGCGGTGGAGATGTACTCGTGACCGCCGGCGTGCACGCCGGTCGTGACGCGCACCATGACCGGCGCGACGACGCCGCGGGAGGCCGCGAGCGCCGCGACGCGGTCGATCTCGACGAGCGAGTCGACGATGATGCGGCCGACGCCGGCGTCGAGGGCCGCGAGCAGCTCGGCGTCGGACTTGTTGTTGCCGTGCAGGCCGATCTCGGCGCCGGGGACGCCGGCGCGCAGCGCGACCGCGAGCTCGCCGCCCGACGCCGTGTCGACGCGCAGGCCCTCCTCGCGCGCCCAGCGCGCCACCGCCACCGTGAGGAGCGCCTTGCCCGCGTAGTAGACGTCGACGCCGGTGCCGACCTCCGCGAACGCCGTCGCGAACGCCGTGCGGTAGCCGCGGGCTCGGGCGCGGAAGTCGGCCTCGTCGAGCACGTAGGAGGGGGTGCCGTGCTCGGCCGCGAGCGCGTCCACGCCGACCCCGCCCACCTCGACGACGCCGTCGTCGCGCCGGCGCACGCCCGTCGACCACGGCACCCCGAGCACGCCCGCCGCGGGCTGGTGCGCGGTCCCGGTCACATCCGCTCCGGGGCGGAGACGCCGAGCAGCTCGAGGCCGTTGGCCAGCACCTGGCGGACGGCGTCGTTGAGCCACAGGCGCGTGCGGTGCGTGTCCGTGACCTCCTCGTCGGGGTACGGCGTCACGCGGCACTCCTGGTACCACTTGTGGTAGTCCGCGGCCAGCGCCTCGAGGTACCGCGCCACGCGGTGCGGCTCTCGCAGCTCGGCCGCCTGGGACACGATCCGCGGGAACTCCGTGAGGGCGCCGACCAGCGCCCCCTCGGTCTCGTGGGTGAGCAGCGCGGGGTCGAAGGCGTCCGAGCCGTCCGCGGCGACGCGCGCGACGTCCCGGTCGGCCGCGTTCCGGTCGACGGCGCAGGTGCGCGAGTGCGCGTACTGCACGTAGTAGACGGGGTTGTCGTTGCTCTGCTTGAGCATCTCCTCGCCCGACAGGGACAGCGGGGAGTCCGCGGGGTAGCGGGCGAGCGAGTAGCGCAGCGGGTCGGAGCCCAGCCACTCGATGAGGTCGTCCATGTACAGCGCGTTGCCGCGGCGCTTGCCCATCCGCTCGCCGCCGATGTTGACGAGCTGGCCGATGAGCACCTCGATGTTCGTCTCCGGGTCGTCGCCCGCGCACGCGGCGATGGCCTTGAGGCGGTTGATGTACCCGTGGTGGTCGGCCCCGAGCAGGTAGATCTTGCCCGGGAACCCGCGGTCCTTCTTGGACAGGTAGTACGCGGCGTCGGCGGCGAAGTACGTCGGCTCGCCGTTCGCGCGGATCATCACGCGGTCCTTGTCGTCGGCGAAGTCCGTGGTGCGCAGCCACACCGCGCCGTCGACGTCGAACACGTGGCCCTGCTCCCGCAGGCGGGCGACCGCCTGCTCCACCGCGCCCGAGTCGTGCAGCGTGCGCTCGGAGAACCAGACGTCGAAGTGTACGCCGAACGCGTCGAGGGTGCGGCGGATCGCCTCGAGCTGGGCCTGGTAGCCGAGCTCGCGCGCGGCCCGGAGGGCCTCGTCCGCCGGGAGCGACAGGAGGTCGGGCTCCTGCTCCAGCACCTCGGCGGCGCGCTCGGCGACGTACTCGCCGGGGTAGCCCCCCTCGGGCACGTCCTCGCCCTTGGCCCGGGCGATGATCGACGCGCCGAACTTGTCCATCTGGGCGCCCGCGTCGTTGATGTAGTACTCGGCCGTCACGTCGGCGCCGGCGGCGCGCATGATCCGCACGAGTGCGTCGCCGAGCGCCGCCCAGCGGGTGTGGCCGATGTGCAGCGGGCCCGTCGGGTTGGCCGAGATGAACTCCAGGTTGTGCACCTGGCCGGCGAGGGCGTCCGTGCGGCCGTAGGCCTCGCCCGCGGTGACGATCGTGCGCGCCAGCTCGCCCGCGGCGCCCGCCTCGAGCGTGATGTTGAGGAAGCCCGGCCCGGCGACGTCGGCCGCCTTGATCCCCGGCGTCGCCGCGAGGCGGGCCGCCAGGTCCTCCGCGAGCGCCCGCGGCGTCGTCCCGGCCTTCTTCGCCAGCTGCAGCGCCACGTTCGTGGCCCAGTCCCCGTGCTCGCGCTGCCGCGGTCGCTCCACGTGCACCGACGCCGGGACGGCGTCGGCGGGCAGGGCGAGGGTGCCGTCGGCCACGGCCGAGGCGAGGGCAGCGCTGAGTGCTCCGGAGAGCTCGTCGGGGGTCACCGGGCGATTCTACAAAGTCGGCGGGCGCCGCCGTGCTGGCGGTTGCCACCCGGACCTCCAGGTGCTGGTAGTCTCGTGCACCGTGCCGAGCGGTTCCGCTCCGGCGCCCGCGCCTGTAGCTCAGTGGATAGAGCGTCTGCCTCCGGAGCAGAAGGTCGG
>NZ_JBHVBO010000196.1:0-7322 GCF_042668085.1 Isoptericola sp. NPDC057391
GGGGGCCCCGGCGCCCCCCGCCCGGCCGGGGCCACCGCACTTTCACTGGCGGGGCTTAAATTCACCCACAAACCGGCCGTTTGAGGATCAATTCAGCACGCACGATGCGATGTCGGCGGCGGCTGCGAGGCTGTCGGCATGGCGAGCATCGACCTCAAGCGGGAGCCGCGGTTCCACTACCGGGCGGCGACGACGCCCGCGCTGGTGACCCTGCCGCCTCGGCCGTTCCTCATGGTCGACGGCGAGGGCGACCCCAACACCGCCCCGGCGTACCGGGAGGCGGTCGAGACGCTGTACCCGCTCGCGTACGCGCTGCGGGCCGCGGTCAAGGAGGCCACGGGCGACGCGTACACGGTCATGCCGCTCGAGGGCCTGTGGTGGGCGGACGACATGAGCCGCTTCAGCGTGGACGCCAAGCACGAGTGGCGCTGGACGCTGCTGATCAGCGTGCCGGACGCCGTCGAGCAGGTCGACGCCGCCGAGGTGATGGCGCGCGCCGTCGCGGCCAAGCGGCCGCCGGCCGGCGACCGGGTGCGCCTGGAGCGCTACGACGAGGGCGAGGCCGCCCAGGTGCTGCACCGCGGCCCGTTCGCCACGGAGCCGGAGACCATCGCCGGGCTGCACGCGTTCATCGAGACCGAGGGCCGGGCGCTGCGCGGTCTGCACCACGAGATCTACCTGTCCGACCTGCGCCGCACCGCCCCGGAGAAGCTGCGCACGGTGATCCGCCAGCCCGTCGCGCCCGGGAGCTGAATCGAGCGTGCTGACTTGATCCTCAAACCAGCTGTTTGAGGATCAAATCAGCACGCTCGATTCCTTCCTGTGGATGGGTGGGCGGGCCGCCTTCTCCACGATGGTGTCCTGGTCGCGTGTCCAGGCCTGCCGCTCCCGTCCCTCCACGACTGCTGGAGCGTGCCCGTCGGCAGGGCGGTCTCCTCGCGCTCCGGCAGTGCCTCGCCGCAGGGATGACGCGCGGGCAGGTGGCGCGCCGCCTCGACCGTAAGGAGTGGGAGCCGGTCGCACGCGGCGTCCTGGACACCGGTGCGGTCCAGCCTTCGACGGTCTCGGAGTCGTACGACCTGCGTCGTCGTCGCGCGGCGTTGCTGGGCCCGCTGGTCCACCCCGGCGGGATCGCCGTCGGAGTCTGCTCCCTGGTCCTGCAGGGGGTGCAGGGGGCGCCCGTCGACGTCGTCCCGCAGGTCGCCGTGCCGAGGTCGCGTCCGCGGACCGGGGGAGGCCCGGTCCGCGTGCGCAGGATCTTGGTCCCCGCGCCGGTCGAGGTCGACGGCATCCTGTGCGCGCCGCTGCGCGACTCGCTGGCGCTCGCGGTCCCGGCACTCCCGCGCCTCGACGCGGTCGCGATGATCGACTCGGCGTGGCAGCAGCGGATGATCGACGGTCCCGGGCTGTTGGTCGCCCGCGGCCTGGCGACGGGTCGGCGCGGCGCACGGGCGAGCTGGCCCTGGTGGGAGGACGCCGACCAGCGCGCGGAGTCGCCGGCCGAGTCGTGGGCCAGGATCACGTGCCTGGATCTGGGGATCCGTCCCGACGCTGTTCAGCTGCGGATCCAGGGGCGGGGCTGGGGTGCGCGCGTCGACCTCGCATGGTCCCTGCCGGACGGCACGCTCCTGCTCGTCGAGATCGACGGTGCTGACGTGCACTCCGCCCCGGAGGCGCTGTTCGCCGACCGGCGCCGGCAGAATCGGATCGACACCCGTCGCACGCTGGTACGCCGGTACAGCGGGAACGACGCCCGCAGCGGGCGCCTGGCGGCCGAGGTCCAGGCAGTGCTGACGGCGGCCTGCTGGCGGCCGCACCCGATCCCGGTCGACGCCGTCTACGACATCGAGCGTGCTGAATTGATCCTTGAACAGGCGGTTTGAGGATCAATCCAGCACGCTCGATGCATCGGCGGGGTTACTCGTGCTGCCAGCTGTGCCAGAGCCTGGCGTAGTCGCCGCCGGCGGCGACGAGGTCGTCGTGCGGGCCGATCTCGGTGATGCGGCCGCCGTCGACGACGGCGACGCGGTCGGCGTCGTGCGCGGTGTGCAGGCGGTGCGCGATGGCGACCACCGTGCGTCCGGTGAGCACGGCGTTGAGCGACCGCTCGAGGTGGCGGGCCGCCCGCGGGTCGAGCAGCGACGTCGCCTCGTCGAGCACGAGCGTGTGCGGGTCGAGCAGCACGAGCCGCGCGAGCGCGACCTGCTGCGCCTGGGCCGGCGTGAGCGTGTGCCCGCCGGACCCGACCGCCGTCTCGAGACCGTCGGGCAGCGCGGCCGCCCAGGACGCGGCGTCGACCGCCCCGAGCGCGCCCCACAGGGCGTCGTCGGTGGCCGACGTGTCCGCGAGGCGAAGGTTCTCCGCCAGCGACCCGACGAACACGTGGTGCTCCTGGGTGACCAGCGCGACGTGGTGGCGCAGGTCCTCGAGGGGCAGCTCGACGAGCGGCACGCCGCCCACGGTGACCGACCCGCCGGTGGGCGGGTGGATGCCCGCGAGCATCCGGCCGAGCGTCGACTTGCCCGCCCCGGACGGCCCGACGACGGCCAGCCGCTCGCCCGGGGAGAGGTCCAGGTCGATGCCGTGCAGCACGTCGTGGCCCTCGCGGTACGCGTACCGCACGGACCCTGCGCGCACGTCCTCCGACGTCGGGACCTCGGTGCCTGCCGTGCGGTCCGGTCCCACGAGCCCGACGCCGACGACGCGCGCCAGCGCGACGGCCGCGACCTGCAGCTCGTCGAGCCAGAACACGAGGTCGAAGACCGGGCCGCCCATCTGGTGGCCGTACATCGCGATGGTCGCGACCGTGCCCACGGTGGTGAGGTCCTGCGACACGAGCCAGCCGCCCCAGAGGATGACGACGATCGGCGCGATCGCGACCGCCGCGTCCAGGGCCGGGATGAGCCGCAGCCGCAGCCCGAGGGTGTACGACTCGGCGTCGAACGCCTCGCGCAGGTCCCGGTCGATGCGCCGCCGGATGCGCGCGCCGAGGTGGAGCGCGTCGGTGGTGCGTGCGCCCTCGACGGCCTCCGTGATGGACCCGTTGATCGTGGCGTACGCGGCGGACTCGCGCAGGTAGCCCGGCGTCGCGCGCTTGAGGTACCAGCGGGTGGCCACGACGATCAGCGGGACGCCGGTGAGCAGGCCGACCGCCACCAGCGGGCTCGCGAGGAACGACGCGACCAGCGTGAGCACGATCGTCACGACGCACACCAGCACCCGCGGGACGCCGAACCGCACGGCGTGCTGCAGCTTGTTCACGTCGTTGGTGGTGCGCGCGACGAGGTCACCGGTGCCGGCCTTCTCCACCGTGGACAGCGGCAGCCGCGTGACGGCGTCCATGAACTCCTCGCGCAGGTCCGCGAAGACCCGCTCGCCGAAGACCATGGACAGCCGCTGCGCGTACCGCGTGATGACGGCCTGCGCCACGACGGCGCCGACGAGCACCAGCGCGAGCGAGTCGACGGCGGAGAGGGTCGTGCCGGCGGCGACCTCGTCGATGATCCGGCCCAGCAGGAACGGCCCGGCCAGGCCGGCGAGCGCGGCGAGGGTGTGCAGCACCGCGACGCCGCCCAGCTGGCCGCGGTGGCGCCGGAACAGGCGGCCCACCGTGCGGTTGACCTCGGCGCGGTCGGCGATGGGCAGCAGGTTCGGGTTGGTGGGGCCGGACGACGCGGTCGCGGCGGCGGGGGCGCTCATCGTGCGGCTCCTTCCAGGTCGGTGTCGGTGAGGTCGTCGGTCTCGTCCTCGGCGGAGTCCTCCGCGGTGTCCTCGGCCATGCTGCGGCCGACGACGGCGCGGTACGCGGCGCCGTGGCCGTCGCGGCGGGCGAGCAGCTCGGTGTGCGTGCCGCTGGTGGCCACGGTGGCGTCGTCGTCCAGCAGCACGACCTCGTCCAGGTGGTCGAGCACGAGCGGGCTGGCCGTGACGACGAGCGTGGTGCGGCCGCGTCGGACCTCGGCCACCCGCTCGGCGATGCGGGCCTCGGTGTGGGCGTCCACCGCGCTGGTGGGCTCCACGAGCACGAGGATCTCCGGCTCGGTGAGCAGGGCCCGGGCGAGCGCGACGCGCTGCCGCTGCCCGCCGGACAGGGAGCGGCCCTTCTCGGGCAGCTCGCCGGCGAGGCCGCCGGGCACGCTGTCGAGCACGTCGTGCGCGTCCGCGGTGACCATCGCGGCCAGCAGGTCCGCCTCGGTGGCCCGGCCGCGCGCGTCGAGGGCCTCGCCGAGCACGCCCGAGAACAGGTGCGGCGTCGCCTCCGAGACGACGACGCGGTGGCGCAGCGCCTCCTTGTCGAGGTCGGCGAGCAGCACGCCGCCGAGCCGGACCGGCGTGCCGTCCTCGGCCTCGTCGTCGAGCCGCCCGAGGCGCGTCGCGACGCGCGCCGAGGCGTCGGGGTCGGCGCTCACCAGCCCGACGACGCGCCCGGGACGCAGCACCAGGCCGCTCGCCTCGTCGGCGAGCTCGGCCCCGGCGGGCGGGGCGTCCGTGGGCGTCGACGCCGACGGGGTGGCCTCGGTGACCCGCAGCACGTCGAGGATCTTGCGCGAGGAGATGACGGCGCGGATGACCATCTGCAGCATCTGCGTCGCCATCTGCACCGGCCAGGCGAGGAACGCCGCGTAGCCGTAGAACGTCACGAGCTGGCCGCTGGTGATCTCGCCGCGGACCGCTGCGCGGGCACCGAGCCAGAGCACGAGCGCGGCGAGCAGCCCGGGCAGCAGCACCTGCAGGCCGTCGAGCACCGACTGCAGCACGGCCACCCGCACACCCTGGTGACGCACCTCCTGCGACTGGCGCGCGTAGCGGGCGGCGAACTCGTCCTCGCCGCCGATGCCGCGCAGGATGCGCAGGCCCGAGACGGTGTCCGCGCCGAGCGACGTCAGCCGGCCCGTGGCCTCGCGCTGCGTCGTCTGGCGGGACTGCAGCGGCTTGACCAGCAGGCCGAGCACGGCCGCCACGGCGGGGATGCCGAGCGCCAGCACCAGGCCGAGCTGCACGTGCTGCGACAGCATGATCGCCACCACGACGACGTACGCGAGCACGCCGCCGGTGAACCGGCCGGCCATCGAGAACATGTCGCCGACGCGCAGCGCGTCGTTGGCGACGGCGGAGACGACCTCACCGGTCGGCAACTTGCGCGTGATCGCGTGACCCGCGCGCGAGGCCTTGTAGCCCACGAGCTGGGAGAACGACAGCGACGCCCGCACCCAGTTCTCGACGTCCCAGATGTGGTTGAAGATGCCCGCGACCACGATCACGGCGGCGGCGCCGAGCATCGCGCCGCACCACAGGAGCAGCTCGGGGCCGAACCCCTGGGACAGCCCCTCGTCGATGGCGCGACCGATGAGCAGCGGGGCCGCGGCCGACGCGAGCATCGCCACCACGCCCGCCACCAGCGACTTCGCGAGCACGTCGCGCTGGCGCCACCCCTGCCAGGCCAGGAGCCGGGCGGGGGACGTCAGGGGAGGGTTGCCCACGTCGGGCAGGGGGAGGGGTCGCACGAGGATCCAGCCTACGAACGCCCTCCGACACCGGGCCACGGATTAACCGCCCGGTTTCGCGCCTACCATGCTGGGGTGAGCACGCCGCAGCAGACCCCCGCCCCGCAGCCGTCGTCGTCACCCGCCGGCGGCGCCAGCCAGGCCCAGGCCGAGGCCGCCATCCGCAAGGCCCGCGGAGCCCTGAAGCGCTACCGGTTCATGGCGATCCTCACCGGTGTGATGCTGCTGATCCTGTGCGTCGAGATGTTCTTCAAGTACGTGGTTCCGGTCGACGTCGTGGTCGACTACATGGGCTGGGTGCCCTTCGCGCACGGCTGGATCTACGTGGTCTACCTCGTCACGGTGCTCGACCTGTGGTCCAAGATGCGCTGGGGCTTCGGCCGGCTCGCCACGATGGTGTTCGCCGGCGTCGTGCCGGTGATGTCCTTCATCCTCGAGAAGCGCGTGCACGCCGACGCGGACGCCAAGCTGGCGGCCCTCGAGGAGCGGTACGCGGCATGACGTCGCTCGCGCCCCTCGTCGCCCCCGGCCCGCCGCTCGACGCCGCGCGCCTCGCCCGGTACGCCCGGCACCTGCCGCTGCCCGGCGTGGGCCCGGAGGGGCAGCGCCGGCTCGCCGCCGCGCGGGTGCTCGTCGTCGGCGCGGGCGGCCTGGGTAGCCCCGCGCTGCAGTACCTCGCGGCCGCCGGGGTCGGCACGCTCGGCGTCGTGGACGACGACGTCGTGGACGTCTCCAACCTGCAGCGCCAGGTGGTGCACGGCACCGCCGACCTCGGCCGGCCCAAGGTCGAGTCGGCCCGCGACCGGCTCGCCGACCTCGCCCCCGACGTCGAGGTCGTGACCCACCCCGTGCGGCTGACCCCCGAGAACGTGCTCGAGATCGTCGGCGGGTACGACGTCGTGCTCGACGGGGCGGACAACTTCCCCACGCGCTACCTCGTCTCCGACGCGGCCGAGATCCTCGGCGTGCCCGTGGTGTGGGGCGCGATCCACCAGTTCGACGGCCAGGTCGCCGTGTTCTGGGGCGCCCCGCGGCTCGCGACCGGCGAGCGTGAGCGCGGCGTCACGTACCGCGACGTCTTCCCCGTGCCGCCGCCGCCCGGCACCGTGCCCGACTGCGCCACCGGTGGTGTGCTCGGCGCGCTGTGCGGCACGGTCGGCTCGGTCATGGCCACCGAGGCGGTCAAGCTCATCACCGGCGCGGGCACCACGCTGCTGGGCCGCATCGCCGTCTACGACGCGCTCGAGCTGTCGTGGCGGCAGCTCGCCGTCCGGCCGGACCCGACCCGCGAGCCCGTCGCGGAGCTGCTGGCCGACGACGCCGCGTACGCCGCGTTCTGCGGCCTGCCCGCGCCGGTGGGCGGGTCGGCCGACGCCGCGGGCACCGGCCTCGGTCCGGCCAGCATGTCCGCCCAGGACGCCGCGGCCCTGCTGGCGGGCGACGCCCCCGTGGCCCTCGTCGACGTGCGCGAGGACTGGGAGGCCCAGGCCCTGCCCGTCGCGGGCGCGCGCCTCGTCCCGAGTGGGGCGTTCCTCGGGCCCGACGGCGCGGACGTCGCGCGGGCCGAGCTGCCCGCCGACCGGCCGGTGCTGCTCGTCTGCGCCGCCGGCGCCCGCTCCGCGCGCGTCGCCGACGTCGCCCGCGCCGCGGGCCTCGACGCCCGCTCCGTCGAGGGCGGCGCCCCCGCGCTGCTCCTCGCCGTCTGACCGCGAGGCACGGACCCGCCGAGGTAGTCCCGAAATTGCCGAGGTAGTACGAGATCGCGCGAGGTAGTTCCAGGGCTGCCGAGGTAGTTCAACCCGTGCCGAGGTAGTGGAC